>NZ_JAVJQP010000096.1:0-48955 GCF_040218875.1 Coleofasciculus sp. D1-CHI-01 | reverse complement strand
TGGAGACCAAACCCCTACAACTCCCTCCCATCTCCCTCATCTCCCTCATCTCCCTCATCTCCCTCATCTCCCTCATCTCCCTCATCTCCCTCCTCTCCCTCATCTCCCTCATCTCCCTCATCTCCCTCATCTCCCTCATCTCCCTCATCTCCCTCATCTCCCTCATCTCCCAATCTTCCCTTGTGCGTCAGGTCGGTTATTATGATAAATTTTTTAACATACGTTTTAAGATTTGCTGCATCAACTTAATGAAAGCCAGCGATGATCGAACCAGCTAACGAGCAAACCTTGGCCGAACTTGCGCCAAGTCGTTATGAATGCCGCTCTTGCGGCTACGTTTACGAGCCAAATAAGGGAGATAGTAACCGTAATATCGCCGCCGGGACGCCCTTTGAAGAGCTACCCAGCGACTGGCGTTGTCCAGTATGCAGTGCGAAAAAGCCCCAATTTCAGGATATTGGTGCCAGTGGTGCCCCCTCTGGGTTTCAAGAGAACCTCAGCTATGGCTTTGGGGTGAACCGTTTGACCCCAGGTCAAAAAAATGTCTTGATTTTTGGAGCCTTACTGCTAGGCGTTATCTTCTTTATAAGTTTATACGGACTGCGCTAAACCGAGGAGGCAATTCCTTAATACACCAATGTCTCAGTTACGCCAAACGACAGCATGTTGCCAATGAGCGATTTCATGAAAACCTTGAAACGAATCTTAATAGTCTTCGCGATCGCCTGCTTGTGTGTTAGTTGTAAGTATGCCGAACCCTTGGGCTATAACCCTTGGGAATTGGTTGCCTTACCCACCCAAGAAACGCTACGGGATATTGGGTTTACCGATAACCCAAGTCATGGATGGCTTGTTGGCAGCAATTCCACCCTCCTGGAAACCACCGATGGTGGCGAAACCTGGCAGGAGAAAGTCCTTGATGTTGGGGATGAGAATAAATATCGTTTCACATCCGTGAGTTTTGCAGATGACGAAGGCTGGATTGTGGGCGAGCCTTCAATTATGCTGCATACCACTGATGGGGGTGTTTCCTGGGTACGTATCCCCTTAAGTGAGAAGTTACCCGGAGATCCCAACACGATTTTGGCACTGGGTCCCCAATCAGCGGAGATGACAACCACAATTGGCGCAATTTACCATACCCAGGATGGAGGTAAAACCTGGAAAGCCCAGGTCGAAGAAGCCGTGGGTGTCCTTCGCAATATTTCCCGTTCCAACGATGGCAAATATGTCGCGGTTTCAGCTAGGGGGAACTTTTATTCAACCTGGGAACCCGGTCAAAGTGCCTGGGAACAGCATGAACGTAGTAGTTCTAAGCGTCTGCAAAATATGGGATTCACTGAAGACGGACGTCTCTGGGGATTAGCACGAGGAGGAATGCTGCAATTTAGTGGTAGCGAAGATTTAGAGGCTTGGGAAGAGCCAATTTATCCCGAATTTTCCACCAGTTGGGGATTACTGGATTTAGCCTACCGAACTCCCGATGAAGTGTGGCTTGCCGGAGGGAGTGGCAATTTGCTTTGTAGTTTTGACGGTGGCAAAACTTGGCTCAAAGATCGCGAAGTAGAAGATGTGCCATCCAACTTTTACAAAGTTGTCTTTATCACGCCAAAACAGGGATTTGTTATTGGTCAAGCAGGTGTTTTGCTCAAGTATGAACCCCCAGCAAAAACAACGGCTTGATCGCTCATAAATCTGTGGTTGCCATCTCGGCTTGATTATGGCGGTAAAGCCAGAAAGAACATGACCGCTGGTTCGTTAGGTTACGCCCTACGGTAAAAGATAAGCCAAGTTATGTTGTACGAGTAAAAAATAACTGCCTGTGGAAGACGGGCGGCTGCCTGTGGACGCTGAGTAAGACCATCACCAGATTGAGTTCTGGACTTTCTGCTCTCTTAGGAATTAGAAAGTGCCCAACGTGGCATCGGCGAATGAGACGGGAAATCCCAAAGACGAATAAGACCGTCCTTGTTTAGCTAAGTTGGAAATCCCAAATAAGAGCGAAGCAAGTTGGGGTACTTCACAATAGTAAGGTCGAGTGAATTATAACTGTTACTGGGAAGGAGGAATCATTTATGTCAGGAACTACTGGTGAGCGTCCATTCGGCGATATTGTTACCAGCATTCGTTATTGGGTCATTCACAGCATCACAATTCCGGCTCTGTTTATTGCGGGTTGGCTATTTGTCAGCACAGGTCTAGCGTATGATGTGTTTGGCACACCCCGTCCAAACGAGTATTTCACGCAACCGCAGCAGGAAGTTCCGATTGTGAGCGATCGCTACGAGGCGAAAAAGCAAATCGATCAATTTACCAAAAAGTAAAGTAAAATTTGGAGATTTCTGTAAAAGATCATGACTAATACTCCCAATCAACCCGTTTCCTATCCAATTTTTACCGTTAGATGGCTAGCGGTTCATACGCTAGCGGTTCCCACCGTCTTTTTCCTCGGCGCGATCGCCGCCATGCAATTTGTTCAACGATAGGAGATAAAATCCATGCCAGAACGTTCTCCCAATCCGAATAACCAGCCAGTTGAACTGAACCGGACCTCTCTGTTTCTCGGTCTATTGTTGGTTTTTGTTTTGGGCATTCTCTTTTCCAGTTATTTCTTTAATTAACTCAACTCAATCATTCGTTAGCTTGAACTAGGAGGTATTCGTCGTGTCTGGAAGTGGAAAAATTCCGTTGTGGGTTGTCGCCACAATTGCTGGAACAGGTGTTCTAGTCGTTGTTGGTCTTTTCTTCTATGGTGCCTACGCAGGCGTTGGTTCTGGGATGTAGGATAGATCGCTGTCCTCAGTTGAACTGAATATCTGAGAATTGACACCGCCAGTTTTGTGGAGACTGGCGGTATTTTATGCTGATTCGTCATTTGTCATTCGTCATTCGTCATTCGTCATTCGTCATTTGTCTTTGGTTCAAAACTCTCTTTCTCCCTCTGCTCCCCCTACTCCCCCAGCTCCCCCAGCTTCCTCTGCTCCCCCTACTCCCCCAGCTCCCCCAGCTTCCTCTGCTCCCCCTACTCCCCCAGCTCCCCCAGCTTCCTCTGCTCCCCCTACTCCCCCAGCTCCCCCAGCTCCCCCAGCTTCCTCTGCTCCCCCTACTCCCCCAGCTCCCCCAGCTCCCCCAGCTCCCCCAGCTCCCCCAGCTCCCTCATCGCCTCGGTACTGGAATTGGTGGGAAATCACCACTTTTATGTGATCATTTCTGGATAATTGACACTTTTGGCTCAAAAATGTAAAAATATATACAGAAATATTTTGATAAAGCTATCTGAATTCAGGGATCTATCCTAAGTCAGATGCGTTCTTAGTCCAATTAGAGCAAGGAGCTCATTTCCCCCAAGCAGAGATTCGCTGGTGGTGGAAATCAATCGGAGGCGTAAACCATGAAACTTCATTATCGAGGAGTCAACTACGATTCAGAGCCATCAATGGCAGACGTAACCGAAGGTGAGACGGGTGGCACATACCGGGGTCACACTTGGAAAATTCACAAGCCGAAGCTGCACCGGAGACATCCAGGGTCAGTTGGACGCCAAGGGTCAACGGAACTAACCTATCGGGGTGTCACGTATCGGCGCAGCTAAGATGCTTAGAGTCTAGACATCACTCAATTCAAATCACTTTTTTTAAAGACTTAAGGGAGACAAGACAGATGAAACGTTGTTATCGGGGTGTTCATTACAATGAAACACCATCCACATTAGACGTAAACGAAGGCGAGATTGGCGGCACCTATCGGGGTCAAAATTGGCGATTTCATTATCTCAGACATATTCCCGAACCCCCACCTACCCATGATTTGAAGTGGCGGGGTGCTGGATATCACCCAGGTGAACCCCGTGTTGTTAAGTCTACCCAGGTCGAGACACCGATGACGATGGTCGGAACTCGTTCTTGGTTTCTGAAGAATTCGCGCCAAAAAGCCTTCCAGCAAACCAGCATTACTCATCTGGAAAATATCTGTCAGTCCTTGGAACGTCGCTTAGATGTGGCGAGGGCAAAAGGAGATCAAACCTTAGTGCGTCAGCTTGAGAAAGAATCCGAGCAAATGACTTGTCCTTTGAGATAATAATTTCGTAGAGACGTTCCGGCGGAACGTCTCTATCACAGTTGGTTTGTCCTGTTGGCAATAAGGTTAGGACAGGTTTAATGACCCAAACAACAACCTACCAGTAATCAACCTTCTGCCCTAGAGCCTTTTGCTATATATCAAGCTCAGGGTTGACTCAGTGAATCGTCACTGTGGAGCTTAAATTTTATTTCATGGAGAGTTGAAGAATCAACAGAACCCGGTTGTGGAAAAATTAAAACAGACTGATCTCCGAGTTTGCCAGTCGCTAGCTTGAGTGTGATGTCAGCGTCTACCACTCTCAAATTTTTTATGCCACGGAAGGCTTGGAACGTTCGGTCAAGCAGAGCTGAACCTTCCTCTGGAGTCAGGGGTTGTAGTGGAGTTTCTTTTACCTGTGCAGACAAGCGTTGAACTTGAGATTGAAGCTGAGTATTAAGTTCTTTTAACTGAGCAACTTGAGGCTGTAGATCCTGTATTTGTTGCTGAGCTACCTTTATTTCTGTCTCGGCTTTTTGCTGAGCTTGAACCGCCTCTTGGGTTTTCTGTTTAAGTAGATTAATCTCTTTTTCAAGAGCTTCGATGGTTTCACTGGATAGCCGATTTTCTTTGATTAACCCCTCGATTTGCTGTTGAGCCTCCTTGATCGTTAGTGCTTCAACCATAATTTTGTACTACTCTCAATTTATGTTAATATAGTTTTCAATGGAAGAATGGGGGTACAAACTTTAAGTAGAAACAAAACACCAAAGCTTATAATTGTACCCCAATTCTGGAGATTTGTACATAGCTCAACTGAGCTAGTCAGGAACCCCATAGAAGACAGCTAGGGGCTTGATTCAAGCCCATACCTGACCAGCCTAAGTCCGTAAGAGGACTACATGACTATTCACTATCGGAAATCTGGATACTGCGAAGAGTTTGACCTCTGGGTTCCTTGACATCTACAATCCACCGTCGTGCTGCACCGACGTAGGTGGGTTCGACTTGCAGTTCGCCAAAGACGTCCTGCAAGCGAGTGATATCGGGACGAGAAAGAACCTGCTCGCGAATGTCTGACGGTTTCCGCACGGGTGGACGGATTTCCTCATTAGGGACTGCCACTAAGCGAGCGCGTAACCCAGATAGAACACCAGGATTAAGATCCGCTAGTCTTGCCTCTCCCGCACTCACAGGTCGAATATTAACTCCAGAACCGTCTTCGTCGAAGACCATTTTTAAGTCAATCTCCGTTTCGCTGATGGCGATACCTGTTTGCAACCCTTCAAGACCAACAGGATGCTCCAGTACCTCAGCATTGATCTGAGATTGAGCTTGGATCATCGACTTGCCGAACTCACTAAGAAAGGCATCAATACGCATCTTATCGTTCGCCATCAGACACCCCCTCCCTCGCGTTGATCTTCCACGGTGATTATCGGTTGTAAACGAGCGGGTACAGGTACTGGCACTAATTTAGCCGTCAATTTTGTGTGTACGCTAACGTCCCGATTCAAACGTCGTTCTGTTCTTAAGGATTGAGTCGCCGCAAACAGAGACTTGCGTTTGTTGGTATTGCCAGATTGAGTGACATTCTCCACCACTTTCAAATCCATGGCTACCTCTGCTGTTGCTTCAGAAAAGGCAAGGAACGTCGGCAATATCCCCAAATCGAGTAAGCTCACCCTGACAGGTTCAGCTTGTTGAAATTCTACCGTCCCATCTTCTCGGATAATCTGCCGAATACTGGGGACAATATCAACTTGAGTTTGTGCTAACTCCTGAACAACTTGGGCGGATGATAGATCAAGCCTCGCCTGTCCTTCGGCAATTGCTTCTGCAAGTTGAGTAAGGACTTCCGCTAATGACGCACCCGCCAGTTCCTGAATTGGCTCATTTGGATCTTTGGGTGTGAGATCGAATGCCATTATGCACCTCCATCAGGACGATTATCTACCACTGTCAATACAGGTGCAATCCGTTCGGGTGGGGGGACGGGGGCGAGGCGAGTAAACAAGCGACTTGTCCCCTGGACTTCCTTGCCAAATTTGCGGTTATGAGAGACATCAACCCTTACCGATGAACTCCATAAGGCAAAGCCAACTTTTGCCTTAGCGGATACGTTAACATTAGTCTGCCGACTGGTTGTCGTTTTAATGTCCATTGAAACCTCAATAGTGGCTTCAGAGAACTGGTAAAATGTCGGCAATAGACCAATTTGTAAAAGTGAGACATCAATAGGAGGTGATTGGGTAAAGCTGACTGTGCCATCCTCAGCAATAGTCTGAGTAACACCAAGCACAACCGGAACTTCTGTTTCTGCCAATAACTGTGCCGTGTTAACTGAATTCTCGTCTAAGGTAGCTTGGGCGGTGGCAATACCCATTGCTAGCTTGGCTACCATTTCGGGAAGTGGCACATCGAGAAGTTCTTGTCCAACGCTGGGCATGATTTATTCCTCTTCTAAAACTAGAACGTTAGTTTGACCTTAGTTAGAAGATGAACCCTGTGAGTTTTCTAAAGGCTGTGAAAAGGCGGTAAAACGCTGAGGATCTAAGGTGATACCTCCAACGAAAGCAATTTCACGAAGCTTGCGTAATTCCATAGCCTGATGGAACATAAGTTGGGCAATTACCCATACTCTGCCATCAATTAAAATTTGTCCTCCCTGGGAGGAGATGAGAGCTGGAAGATTGACTTGGGGATAAGCCGATTTTACCAAAAATGTTTGGTGTTGATTCGACTGGGGAAGCTGTAGGTTAATCTTAGCCCCAAAACTGTTGGCTACTTTGTCAATCATTTGTGTATCTTCACTCTCACTCTGCTGTTAGTCTGAAAAAATCACACTGGCAGTCAAACTCCCAAAGCTTTTCAACCTCAGGATAGGATGGGAGAGAATCGCCTTAGCTGCACCGATCATTTGCATCGAGTGATACTTTGCACAGGCATATATGGCTGATTTCAAGCAAGTTAATAACTTGAGTCAACTCAAGACTCTTAGATCATTAAAAAGCGCTTGGCTGATCATTATGCAGAATATAAATTTTGTAAGCTGAGTTAGCTGAGCTGTATTTATGCACTTTTACATCCCTTTGTCTTGATGGAATCAGCATAGTTCATTATTAAAAGGAATGTCAATCAAGTATTAATACCTATCTTTTTTCGAGCAGTATTAATACTTATCCTATCACCGAAAGAATAAAAAACCAAGTCAATGGAGCAGAACTGTTTGCAATCGTTCTAAGGTGCGCTGATTCTCCTCAGGAGAACCTACAGTAATCCGTAATCCGCCACCTGTATTTCGGATTACTGTACCTTGGACTTTCATTTGTTGAATAATCTGGCTTAAGCTATTTTGTTCCAGTTGGCGAGGGCGAATATAAATAAAATTGGCAGCACTCGACCAAACCTGTAAGCCGGGATGCTCTGATAATGTAGCTAATAATTTATCGCGTTCGGCAATAATTTGGGGAATCGCGGCTAAGAGTTGATCGCGGTGAGTCAGGGCGACAAGGGCGGCGGCTTGGGAAAAGCTGGGTAAATTATAAGGTAAGCGCATTTTTTCTAATGCGGCAATTAATTCTGGGTGGGCGATACAGTACCCTACCCGATGGGCGGCTAAGCGAAAGGCTTTGGAAAAGGTTCGCAGAATTGCCCAGTTGGGATGTTTGGATAATTCTTTAACAACTGAGGTGCGGCTAAATTCAAAGTATGCCTCATCAATCACCACCAATATATCATCGGGTAAACTCCGCAACCATTTGAGTTCAGCCGCCGTGAGTGCATTTCCAGTCGGAGAGTTGGGGTGAACCACGAAAACGACACGGATAGGGGGATGTTGAGATTGGGCGATCGCACGTTGGGCTTCGGCTAGATTAATCTCAAAGTTATCCGGACAACGCTCAACTGTTACCACCGGAATTCCTAGGGTTTGCGCCAGAATCCCGTACATGGAAAACGTGGGATTAGCGACGAGAATTGAACCTTCTCCCCGTAAACAGGTGGCAATTAATAGAGAACGAATCAGTTCATCTGAACCGTTACCGACTGAGATTTGGCTAGAGGTTACGGGTGTTTCTAGAGAAGCCGATTCAGTCACATAGTTCGCGATCGCGTCTTTGAGGGCTTGATGAGAACCATCGGGATAGCGGTTCGCCTCAATCTCCTGTTGATATGTCCATGTCAGCTTTTCTTTTAACTCAACGGGCAAATCATCAGGACTTTCATTTGCATCCACGCGATCGAGGGATGTGATTGGTTTACCCGAATCTCCCCCTGGATGAGGAGTGTAAGCCGTAAATTGAGCCAAATCTGACCGGATGAACCCCAACATATTAGTTACCTATTTCTAGTGATACTTGTTTGCCCATTCCCTGTTCCCTGTTTCCTGTTCCCTTTGCCCTCGCCAACGTAATAATGGTAACTTCTGGCGGACAAAATAGGCGTCCAGGTGCGTAAGTTCCTAAACCCCGATTCACATACATACGATTTGCACCAATCTGATGCATTCCTTGACCCCATTCCCAATGATCGACCACTCGATAACATTCTCTCAGGAAGGGAATCCATTTGTGCAGGGGTCGAGGGACATATCGCCGCAGAATCGGTAGCAATAAGGCGATCGGTCCAAATCCGGGAATTACCACTTGACCCCCATGGGTATGACCCGATAGTTGTAAATCAATGCGCCATTCCTGCAAGGGTTCAGCCGTGTCTGGGTTATGAGATAAGACGATACGGGGTATTTGAGGATCGATTTGGTTCATCACCGGGGCGGGATTGAACTCACGCGACCAAAAATCCGCTAATCCCACCAAGGCTAATTCTTTCCCTAAAGGATAGACAATTTCATTCCATAAAACACCCACGCCAATCCGGGTTAGCGCCTCAGTGACTGTGGTTTTGGCTTGGTGATGATAAATATCGTGGTTTCCCAGTACCGCATAGACTCCAGCACGACTTTCCAGATATTTTAATCGCCGTACCAGTTGATGAATCGGTTCTGGCTGATAGGTGATGTAGTCTCCGGTTAACAGCACTAAATCCGGTTCAGCCTGATTACTGACTTGAATTGCCTCAGCTAACATCGCTTCCGACAGCCGAAAACCATCATAATGTAAATCGGTAAGCTGTACCAATTTGGTTCCTTGTAACGACGGCGGCAAATCGGCGATCGCAACCGTTATCCGCTCAACCCTTAATCGTCCTGAAAATACCCACGCCATAGTATTGGTTGTAATGAATCTGGCACGACTGATCCCAGATTAGCTTAGCGCTAAACTGGATGGATTCCTTGTGATCCCCTATACTCAGGTTACTCCGTCGATTCCGAAAACTGATCGGCTATTAGGGCTGAATGACATTGCGCCAACGGTTTTCTAGCAATGTCGGATAATCCAACTTGCTGCAATACAGATTGCCAATTTGATGCTAGAGTAGAATCCTCAGGCTCAGAACAACGCAACTGGACTAGACTGTCAAGAGTTTCATACCAAATCCCATGATTGGCATATATAGCAGGCTTCGCCTCAGGTGTAGCTCTGTCTAATTCCTGATTAATTCGGGAATTTGGCGTAACTCTGTGTATCCACCCCGCGACATAAGTGCTGTCACTGCGGTCATACTGATCAAAAATGATACTGAAATACCAGAAATAGGGTCTGCCCACCTCTAAGGGGGGTAAATTTGGAGCATTGGCTAGATCAACAGCAACAATGCTATCACTCGCTTGTAGTGGTATTTCTTTTTCATAAATGATAGTTTTTAAGTTTTGATCGTAGAAACTAAACTCAGCCTTCACATTTTGTAAACTTACGTCCGGAATATAAAAATATAATGTTGGATATTCATCGAGAGTTTTGCCAAATGTAGATTGAGGGATTAACGCCATTAACGGAATCGGCGGGCGGTATCCTTGGCAACGAGTTGCGGCATAGTCTTCAATCCTATTTCCTGGTGTAATGTCTAATTGATTTAAGACTTCTTTGTCAGGAGTCTTCAGGGTAATTTGTTCCTTGGCATAGCCACACTTTACCAAATCTTTAATTTGAGTTTCATTATTAAAATTTGTGACAAGCAAAGACTCGGCTTGTGCTGGCTGTGAAATCGTTAATCCAATTAGAGTTATCCATGAGCTTAAACAAGCTAGCATCCAAATTTTATGACAAATCATAGTATTCGCGATCGCGTTCTGCATGACTATAAATTCAGTATAGCTTTCCCGGTGATTGGTCATTAGGACTAGACTTGGTCTAGATGTCCACAGGACGAATTAAAAAGAATGGAATTGACTGGTTATTCTATTGGTATTTTCTTAATGTTTACTTTATAAAGTAGTGATGAGGTGTGTCGGTCTCAGTTTTGGATCAGCAGCCACTTAGTAGGAAACTGATCTGTTTCTTGATACTATACAAGAATGTTGAGACTTGGTAGATTTATGCCCCGAATGCGTCGAACTGTTACGCTGATTGGACTGGCTGTGTTGACGATGCTGTTCGCGATCGCTTGTCAGAGGGGTGGGAGTGCAATTAAGGTCGGATCGAAAGATTTTACTGAGCAATTTATTTTAGGAGAAATGTATGCTTTGGTACTGGAAAACCAAGGTTTTGATGTCGAACGGAAGCTAAATTTAGGCGGAACACCCGTGGCGCAAGCGGGTTTGGAAAGTGGTCAAATTGATTTATATCCAGAGTATACGGGGACGGCTTTGTTGACTGTGTTAAATCGTCCTGTCAGTAGTGATTCGCAGCAGGTTTATCAAACAGTGGCGGATAGTTATCAGGAGAAATATAATTTGGTTTGGCTAGAACCTGCACCGATGAATAATACGCAAGCTTTGGTCATGACGCCAGAGGGGGCGAAAGACTATACTATTAAAACAATTTCCGATATGGTTGCTCAGGCAAGTCAATTAACTCTGATTGGTCCACCAGAATTTGAGGTGCGTGAGGATGGATTACCGGGGTTAAAACAAGTTTATGGGGACTTTCAGCTTGAAACATTTATTCCGGCTGATCCAGGATTAAGATATCAAGCCTTAAGCGAAGGTCAAGCCGATGTCGCTGTGGCATTTGGTACTGATGGTGAAATCAGCGCGTTTAATTTGGTTGTATTAGAGGATAATCAAAACTTTTTTCCGCCTTATCAAGTTGCACCAGTGGTGCGTCAAGAAACACTGGACAAGCATCCAGAAATCCGAGACGCGCTGAATCAGCTAGCGCCCAAGTTAACGAATGAAACGATGCGACGACTGAATTATGAAGTGAGTGGCAAAAAGCGCGAACCGGCTGAGGTGGCTAGAGAGTTTCTGATCCAAGAAGGCTTTTTAGAATGATTGAGGTTGTGCCATATAGTGGCACACCTAATTGGATGAATTTTGTAGGGGCGCAAGGCTTGCGCCCAGAAAACTGTCCTGGGAAGGAATTACCATGAGGACAAGTTTGACATTAAGGTTTAAATGCAGAACAGCTTATTCCTTACAGTGAACTGGAATCGAGACTCTGGGCTTCACCTTGAGTCTTTGGCAAATGTAAACCACATTCTTGCTTAATTCCCCGGAAGCGGGTGTCGCGTTCATGCTGATCTTCTGTAGTCACTGGGCGGCTTGAGTGCCAATCGCCTACAGTTGCATAGCCGAGTTCACGCAAGGGGTGATAGGGCAGATTGTGTTTCGTGATGTACTCATGGACATCTTGGCTACTCCAGTGCAGAATAGGTAATACCTTGTAAATCCCAGACTGAATATCTATTGGACGCAATGTCTGACGGTGATGTGTCTGTTGAGCCCGCAATCCCGCTAGCCATGCTGTTGCTTTTAAGTCTTTTAATGCCCGTTGCATGGGTTCGACTTTACGCATATAGTCGTATAAATTCAGCGCTTCGGGATCATCTTTTGTCCAGAGTCTGCCATAAAGGGCTTCCATACGGGCTGGACTAATGGGCGACTGATAGACGTGTAGATTCAGATTTAATTGTTCGGTTAACTTTTCAGCAAATCTGTAGGTTTTTGGGGGTAGATACCCTGTATCGACCCAAATTACGGAAATGTCAGGCACGATGCGAGTGACTAAGTGCAGCATCAGCGCTGATTGGATGCCGAAGCTCGTACTCATCACCAAACCATCGCCAAAGGTTTCGGCTGCCCATTTAACCATTGAGGTAGCATCGGCATCGACGAGTTGTCGATTGACCCCCTCTAGATCCAGTTGAGTTTTCTGTGCGATCGCACTTACCATTTCCCTAAACTCCCAGTCTTCCTACCCGTCTTGTGGTTGTTTCCAGTTCCGTGATTTATAGTATACCGATTTAATCTACGGTAACTTGGTCGGTTTACTGTACTTTTACACCACATTGAACTGTACCACGCCTAATTGTCTACGACAATGCAATTGGAGACAATTAAGTGACATAAAATTAAGTTTTGTATCATTTTAGGGAGAGCGATCGCTTTTATCTGAAGACTCTCTGAGTAAACGATAAAATCTTATCTCTTGTCAAGAGTGTATGGGCTTAGTCAGGTTGCGAATTCGAGAGTTTGCACAAGAAAAAGGATGGACGATCAAAGAAGTCTCTGATCGCTCTGGGTTAGTTTACAGCACAGTTAGACATTATGCCCGTTCACCAGGACTGGCTATGATAGACTATACGGCTATTCATAAGTTGGCTCGCACTTTTGATGTGATGGTTGAGGATTTGGTTGAGATTTTAGAGGAGTAGAATTAAGCAAATCGTAATCATTTCTGATATTACTGAATAGCTGACTGGAATCTTGCACTGAACCTTTAATCGTTCTCTACACCTGTATGTTTTCGGGTTTCAGTTGTGTTTTAGGTAGTGAGCAAGATAGGTAGTGAACAAGATAGGTAGCGAGCAAGATGCTCAATGTAGCGAGCAAGATGCTCAATGTAGCGAGCAAGATGCTCAATGTAGCGAGCAAGATGCTCGCACTACTACGGCAAGGATCTCGCAATTCTTGACATTATGGTTTAAATGCCGAACAGCTTAGCTTCCCTGACTAAGGGCGCACGTCGGTGCGCCCCTACAGTCTCCGATATACTGTGTCAAAATTAACCTAAGTTTTGAGAATGGCAAACCATGGTTTGGGCGACAGGGGATGCGCTTTATAACGGTAAGTACATCTTAGAGAGACAACTGGGACAAGGGCGTTTGGGGATTACCTATCTGGTAAAGGATGGAGATGATTGTCGCTGGGTGATCAAAACCTTGAATGATGCACTCCTCAATTCCCTCACCCCAAAAGAACAAAACCGACTGGAAAGTAAGTTTTGCCAGGAAGCGGTAAAACTCAGAGGGTGTAATCATCCTCATATTGTCAAAGTCCGAGATCTTTTTAAAGAGGGGAAACGGTAGTGCATTGTCATGGATTATGTGGATGGGATGAGTTTAGCCTACCGCGCCCAGAAAATGCTCCCCGAAGCCGAAGCCCTCAATTATATTCAGCAAATTGGTGAGGCGCTGATTGAGGTGCATGGGAATGGTTTGATTCATCGGGATGTGAAACCGGGTAATATTATTGTCCATGTTCGTGATGGAAAAGCGGAAGCGGTTTTAATTGATTTCGATTTAGCGCTGGAGTTTGACTGTGAGGTGACTTCAGTACGGACAAAAGAAGCCTCAGACGGGTTTGCGCCAATGGAACTCTATTCCCGACTGGCTGAGAAACCGGGAGAATATACGGATGTTTATTCGTTGGCGGCGACATTGTATGAACTGTTAACGGGACAAAAACCTGTGAGTGCGATTAAGCGCAAGCTAGATCGAGAGCGTTTAGTCCCACCAAAAGAGTATAACGATTAGATTAGCGATCGCACAAATCGGCTGATTCTCCAGGGTATGGGATTAGAACCGAAGCAGCGCCCCCAGTCGATGCGAGAATGGTTAGATTCCCTGGGGTTGATTAGTGAAGCCTCTCCCCCTGCACCTACGCCACCGCCTGCTAAGAGAGGATTAACCTTAGAGCAAAAACTTGCGATCGCGGGATTGATTGTAGCGGTGCTAAGTGTAATTGTGGCATTCTTGGGACCCTTGTCAGACTGGATGGATCGATTAAAACCTCAGTCATCCCCGTCTCCTACTCCATCATCGACGATTTCGCCATAGACAATTCTAGAATTATCTTAAAATAGCCATGGTTTGGGCAACAGGGCAACAATTACAAGGCGGTAAATATGTGATTCAAGGAGTTCTGGGACAAGGTGGTTTCGGGATCACTTATAAGGCGCGGCACGTATCCCTCAATCATGATGTTGTGATTAAAACGCCTAACGAGTATCTGCAATACGAGCCAGATTATCACAAGTATGTGGCTCGATTTATAGAAGAAGCACAGATATTAGCCCGACTATCCAGAGATCCGCATCCCTCTATTGTCGGAGTGCATGACTTGTTCCAAGAAGGAGCAATTTACTGCTTAGTGATGAATTTTGTGGAGGGGAAAAATTTGTTTGAGTTAGTTAGGCGCAGAGGAGCGATACCCGAAACTGAAGCGGTGAGATATATTCGCCAAATTGGGGAAGCTTTGGCTGTAGTGCATCAGGTGGGGTTGACTCATCGAGATGCTCATCCAGGAAATATTCTATTGCGGCAAAATCGCAGAGCGGTTTTAATTGATTTTGGTATTGCTAAGGAACTGATTCCCTCGACATACACGTCAACAGGAGCAGTTGGTAATAAGGGATTTGCGCCTTATGAGCAGTTACACCGGGGAAGTCGGGAGCCAAATGTCGATGTTTATTGTTTAGCGGCAACGCTGTATTATACACTGACAGGTCAATGTCCTACTAAGGGATTGGATCGCAAGCTTTATCAGGAACCCTTGATTCCACCTCGGCGAATTGTTCCAGGGATTAGTACGCAGGTGAATCAGGCAATTCTCAAAGGGATGGCGTTGGAGCCAAAAAAACGTCCACAGTCGATGCAGGCTTGGTTGAAGTTGCTGGAAGATCCAAGAGTAGTAACTCCGCCTCCAGCACCTTCAGTTCACAGGCAAGAGGTTGTTCGTCCTTCAACTATTTATACTTCTAGGCAACCTTTTAGAACAGCAAGCACTCGAAAAGCCAGAACTATTCCATGGGTTAGGCTAACGGTAATAGCAGGATGCTACCTAGTGATAGGCTTTTTCTTGGTTAAGGTTGGGGCTGGGACTATGGCTGTGGCTGGGGCTGGGGCTGTGGCTGGGGTGATGGCTGTGGTTTTCGCTGTGACTGGGGCTGTGGCTGGGGCTGTGGCTGGGCCTTGGGCTGCGGTTATGGTTGGGGCTGTGACTGGGGCTGGTGGGGCTTTGCTTGTGGCTTTGGATGGGGCTATGACTAGGCCTTGGGCTGCGGTTATGCTTGGGGCTTTGCTTGGGGTTGGGGCTGGTGTGGCTGTAGCTGCGGGTGAGGGTGAGGATGGGACTGGGGCTTGGGCGGCTTGCACTGGGGCTGGGGCTATGGCTGGGACTGTGGCTGGGGCTATGGCTGCGGTTATGGCTGCGGTTATGCTTGGGGCTTTGCTTGGGGCTGGGGCTGGGGCTGGGGCTATGGCTGCGGCTGGAGACAAGTTACAAGAATCCTTCAGCAAGTTTCACACCTTTCTAATTTTGCTGGGAACATCTTGGTTAGGACTTGGATTAGGATGGCTTTTGGGTTCGATATTCTAGTGAGAAACTCAGCCGTTAAGACTAAGATACAGTTAGAGCTGTTATCCCCAGGTTCCGATGAGTTCTACAGCTAACCCACCAACCTTTCCAAAAACCCTACCTGACCATACTCAATTACCAGAATCTGATGGTACATTTGGGAACAACTTTCAGGAGCATCCCCAAAGCATTCTTTTAACTGATTCCATCACATCTGTACTGCAACAATATCATCCAGATGGGCAATATTGTATTGGTCAAGATTGCGGGATTTACTGGCGTTTGACTGACCCACCGGAAAAAGGAGCCGAAGCACCGGACTGGTTTTATGTCCCCAATGTACCGCCTACGTTAAATGGTCAAATACGGCGGTCTTATGTATTGTGGCAAGAATTAATTCCACCCCTGATTGTTTCTGATGTTTCGTAGCATTTCACCCTCATCCCCTAACCCCTTCTCCCACCCCCCTCGTTCCCCCCTACAAGAGGGGGGATGACAGAGGATGCTTCGCTTTTGTTTCATGGGAGAAGGGGAACCGGAGTAATTAATGATAAAAAATGTAGTCAGATAAACCTTGGATATACAGCGTCTTTTACAGTGCTTTTCACGTTTATGAAATACAAAATTGTATCGGCTTGCTTTTGGGCGCAATCATTGTTTGTATGTAGTCTATAGGACTTACGCAAAGACTCTATGTGTAGGGTGTGTTAGCGAAGCGTAACGCACCTTTGCCCCTGTAAGTTCGTGAGTTACAGTATTTTTCCCTAATCAATTAGTATCACTATGTAGGTGTACTTCATTTACCTGAAATCTGCTGTAACACCTTTCTTGCTCCCCTCTACCCTGAGTGGGAGAGGGGCTGGGGGTGAGGGGTTTCAGCCTTAAATTGATACCAATAAGCATTGCAGTGTCCCTACAATACGTGGATTAAGCTAGACCTATCGTTGAAATTCCAAGACAAGAAGAAAATGTATTATATTAGACCGTGGTTATACGTTGGTAACTATAGAGACAGTCTAAATTATGACTTACTCCAGCATCACCAAATTGGTGCAATGTTACACCTGGCTGAAAATGTACAACAGCCTAATATTGTCTCCCGTTATATTTCCGTTGAAGATGGTCAACCGCTGCCTTTTGAACAGCTAAAAACAGGTGTTGATTTTGTTCGCCAGGAAAAAGCCAAGAGTCAAACTGTGCTAATTGTTTGTGGTGCAGGGATAAGTCGTTCCAGTTTATTTGCTGTAGCCACCTTAAAAGAAGAAGAAAATCTGAGTTTGCTGGATGCATTTCGACAAGTCCAGATGAAACATCCACAGGCAAATCCCCATCCAAACCTGTGGAAATCATTATGTGAGTATTACAATGAAACTATTTCGTACAAGACCATTTTGAAACTGATTTTGCAAGCCAAGTAAAACCTAATTCCCTAGCCCCCTTCCCTTTTCGATCCCCCTTCCGTCCCCCTTCAAAAAGGGGAGACCAAAGGATGCTTCGCTTTTTTTGCACGGGAGAAGGGGAACCGGAGTAATTAATAATAAAAAATGTAGCCAGATAAACCTTGGATATACAGCATCTTGTAAGTTCGTGAGTTACAGTATTTTTCCCTAATCAATTAGTATCACTATGTAGGTGTACTTCATTTACCTGCAATTTGCTGTAACACCTTTCTTGCTCCCCTCTCCCCTGAGTGGGAGAGGGGCTGGGGGTGAGGGGTTTACTGATTTAAAATGGTACAAGATATTAATAGGTTTTAGCACTGAGCCGATTTAATTCAGAACTGTTGTTTTTGAACTCAAGCCACCATGCAACCCAATCACTCCACTCGCAAATACAAACGACGCCGCGTTCTGCGTTTAGCCGCACTCGCTGCGGGGACATCAATTCTACCTACAGCTTGCAGAACCGAGAATTCCACCTCGCCAACACCTGATGCAGCCGTTGATGCAACCGTTCCCACCACCACAGCCACCCCTATCGCCCAGTCTCCATCGGGTAATGTGAGTAAAGTGGTTTTGGTGCGTACTGATGACCGAGTGGCTGGAACTCAAAAAGCACTGGATTTGCTACAACCGGAAGGACTTTCCGATCGCACTGTATTCCTTAAGCCTAACTATAACACCGGAGATCCGGCTCCAGCCGCCACGGATACTCAACTCCTAGAGAAGCTGGTGCAAGAGTTACAGACTGCTGGAAGCCAAGGAATTACGATAGGCGATCGCTCCGGAATGGCAAATACTCGTCAAGCCATGGAACAAAAACAGGTGTTTCAATTAGCAGATCGCTATGGCTTGGAAACAATTGTTTTTGATGAGATGGATGCCGATCAATGGCAGTATATTTCTGCCGAGGGAACCCATTGGCAAAAAGGGTTTGCCTTTGCTCGTCCAATTTTAGATGCAGGCGCAATTGTGAATACCTGTTGCTTGAAAACTCATCGTTTTGGCGGTCATTTTACCCTATCGCTGAAAAATTCAGTGGGAATGGTTGCCAAATATGTGCCTGGGGATTCGTTTAATTATATGCAGGATTTACATTCTTCCCCTCACCAACGAGTCATGATTGCTGAGATTAACCAAGCCTACAAACCAGCGCTGATTCTATTAGATGGGGTAGACGCTTTTGTCAATGGGGGACCCGCGTCTGGAAAGAAGGTAAAAGCCGAGGTAATGCTGGCGGGAACCGATCGCGTAGCCGTTGATGCTGTCGCCATTGCCATCTTGCGATCGCTTGGCACCACTGACGCTGTTTCTGAGGGTTCAATTTGGCAGTTAGAGCAAATTCAACGAGCCGTAGAACTCGGATTGGGGGCTAGCAGTGCTGAACAAATTGAACTGGTAACGGCGGATAGCGCTAGCCAAACCATGGCTGATCAAATCCGTCAACTCTTAACGATTTAGCATTCACAACAATCTTCGCCTATTATCAGAAACTTGTGCAGCCGGACAACTTAGAGTTCTAGGATGATGCCTCTCCCCACCACAAGACTTATTCAGCAGCCCCTAATTAATGCTATTGACATGAAAAACCCAATCTTTCGAGTTACTCTATACAGCCTTGTTTTTACGTTTTTAACTATTGCGCCCAGCAACGGTGTTACTGAAGCCAGAAACGATTTAGGGTTTGGATGTTCAAGGTCTCGAACAAACTCCAGCCTAACTACAGCACAATCGAGTAATCAGGGTAACCAGAATAGTCTAGAAGTGATTCTAGATGACAATATCCAAGTCGAAAAAGTGGCGGGAGACTTTCGGTTTACAGAAGGACCCATCTGGCATCCAAACGGCTTCTTACTCTTTAGTGATATTCCGGCTAATACTATCTATCAATGGACACCGAATCAAAAAACAGAGATATTTCGTCGTCCTTCGGGCAACGCTAATGCTAATACTCTAGACCAGGAAGGGCGTTTGATCAGTGCTGAACATAGTAATCACCGCCTATCCCGTACTGAACAAGATGGCACAATTGTTACGCTGGTAAATCAGTTCCAGGGAAAGCGACTCAACAGTCCCAATGATCTAGTCGTCAAATCGGATGGAAGTATCTACTTTACTGACCCCCCCTATGGCATTAAATCTGAGCAAGAGGAACTGGGATTCTATGGTGTCTATCGGTTGACACCGGATGGGAAATTGACGTTGTTAGTGAAAGATTTTGTGGGTCCGAATGGCATTGCCCTTTCACCGGATGAGGAAAAACTATATGTGAATGATTCGGAAAAAGGTCACATTCGTGTCTTCGATGTGAAATCCGATGGTACTTTGGAAAATGGGCAGCTATTTGCCGAATTAAAAGACCCTAGTACAAAGGGTGTACCCGATGGCATGAAGGTAGACCAAGAAGGGAATGTTTACAGTACTGGACCAGGAGGCGTATGGATTTTCTCACCCTCAGGTAATCTATTAGGCAGGATTGAAGTTCCTGAACTTGCTACCAATCTAGCTTGGGGTGATGACGATTACAAAACTCTCTACATTACTACCAGTAATAGCCTTTACCGTATCCGCCTCAAAATTCCAGGCGTGCCACCAGGCAAAATATAGGGTGGCGAATCAACTTAGGATTTGGTGCTGAGAGCCAAATAGCCAGCTAGCAAAGGCACATTACATCATGTTAGGTTGTGTTGAGAGTCTATCCTACCTGTTAGCACAAAAACCTAGATGATATGCACCTAACTCAAACTTATACCAAACAGAGCAGAAAGCACTAAATCCAGATTGCTAGGAATGGCGTATGTATTGATATCTTTGTGAACTATTTTTTCTTGACGCTGAAAAATACCAAATTTCCAGGTGTCCCCTTATTCAAGGGTCTGGTTTTCCTCTAGTTGAGCTAGAGTTAGCGCTGCGTCAAAAGTGACGCCACCAATATTGTTCTAGCTGGTAGGCTTGGCGCAGGTGTTGTAAGGCGGCTGTTGAGAGCAATCCTTTCACCAGAGCAACAAATTGTCCCCACGCTAGCAATTGCGACTCACTCTTGGCTCGGTTGAACTGATATCTATAGAATATTGTCCAAAACTCTGGGGCAATTTGAGATTTCCAGCGCTTGCGCCAGCGAACCATGTCTTGAGGGGTAGGGGGTTCGGCTTCCAGGATGGGTGGAAAGTCGGCATAGCTGACAAATCGGCTCAAACCTTTACCGTGAATGTAAACGATATGTTGCCAGCATTCAATGCGATAAATCTCGTCAGGAGAGCGGTTAAACAGCAAGGCGACTGTCTCGACGGTGACAAATCGTGCCAAGGGGTGAGGGGTGGAGGATTTGTAATTGAGTTTTGAGGCTTCAAAAGTGGGCGTTTTTGTGGTATGTGTTGATAACATAGTAATTGATTCCCATGCAATGGTAAGTCATTCCCTTGTAGTGGGGTGTTTGGGCGATCGCTCCGCAGTTTTCCAGGCTAGAGGGCGATCGCTTTTTCCGGTAAACTTATTAAATGACGGTATGCAACCACTTGTCAAGTATGGGGCGAGTCAGGCTTAGAGTTCGAGAATTTTCACAAGAGAAGGGTTGGACACTCAAGGAAGTATCTGAGCGTTCCGGCGTCATTTACAGCACCGTGAGACATTATGCTCGTTGTCCTGGAATGTCAAAGATTGACTTTATTTCTGTTCAGAAGCTAGCTCGCACCTTTGATGTGATGGTTGAGGATATGGTTGAGATTGTGGAAGAGTAGACGTAAGCCAAGCGCCATAATTAAAGCAACGCTATAACCAGTTAAGATAGTCAAGATAACGAATCATAAGTTAACCTTAGAAATTTATGAATTAATTAAACGTTACAATTAACAGTATTTAGCCACAGCCCAGTAAGACTATGACAACGCAGCGAGTAACAATTGAGCTACCTGAACCCGTCTTCCGCCAATTAGCTCGCATTGCTCAAGCAACGCAACAGTCGGTGGAAGTGTTAGCGGCTCAAAGCGTGGTGAGTAACCTGCCTCCTTCTGTAGAAAACGCTCCTCTAGAATTACAGCCAGAATTGTTAAAAATGCAAACTTTTAGTATAGAGGAGTTGCTCGCGATCGCGGGTTACAAAACCTTAGTTCCTACCAATTTGGAAAAAGCTTCAAACTTAGCCGTTGCCAACCTCTACTGGTATTTCTACGTCAGAGATGAATCAGAAGAAGAGACAGAACAAAATGTCAAAACTACGTGACATTTGTCATTTCTGTCCCTTTTTCTTCCGCTACTTCTACAGAAAATGTTTCTGGCAACTGATATTGATTACACAAAGCCCAGATTACATGGCGATCATTTTTTCCTTCAACCAATAGCTGATGAGGTTTTGGTTTTTTTGGCATCAGCGCACCTCAATACTTTGACGCACAGCAACACCCAATTTTTCAGAATCATATTCAACTGGACGTATATCTTCACCCTTACGACTCAATCGAAACAATTTGCCCACTGATGGATCATCTAATTCATCCAACGCTTCTTGAAACGCACAAATGCAGTCCCAACTATGAGTTGTCGCAAAAACTTGTATGTTTAATTCATGAGCGACTTTTAGTATAAATCTCCACATATCAGTTTGAGCTTCATAATATAGACCCGTTTCAATTTCGTCTATCAGCAATACACCATTTTCAACTGTCACGGCTGCCATTGCTAAGTTTAAAATGCGTCGCATTCCTTCCCCCATGCTACTGAGAGGAATTGGATATTCTTCTTGACTACGCTTACACAAAATGCCACTGTTGAAGTTTGGCTTGTTTGTAAAACTAATTCGTTCTATATTTTTATCTAATATTTTCAAGGCGTTTATTACCTGATCTTCTTTTGGTGTGAGCGTAATATCATTCCACATATCAGATATATTCTGATTGTTTAAATTATTAGTTGGGATAAACAAATTTTTATTTATGAATTTGTCTTCTAGCTTCGATGAACCAGAATATTGATTGGAAAATCTAGAAAATGCCAGCAATCTATACTCGATTAAATCATCCGAATATACAGGAACATTATATGTTACTTCTTTTGAGTTTAATCGAACAAGCAATTCAAAGGGAGTTATAAGTTTACCGGTCTCTGCTTTTTTTGTAATGATTTCAACTTGTAAGTTATTATCTTGGGTTGAACTAAAACGGATTGTTGAATTTAAGCTCGGTGCATGACCGTAAAATAGATGGCTAATTTGATAGTAAGATGAAGGATGTGGGGGTTCACCGGGTCGGCTAAAAATGGAGCGCTCAATCAGTTCACCTCGGTTATAGAGTAAATATCCTAAACACTGAGGATTACCTTGATTAACGAATAGATACACAGCTTCCAGTAATGTGGTTTTTCCACAATTATTCATACCCACGAGTAAATTAACTCGCGCTAACCCGTCGATATGAAAGTTATTGAAGCAGCGATAATTTTGTATAGTGAGATCACGTAACATAAACTCTTAGCTAAAGGAGCAGTGATTATTTCTTATCTTAGAGGCTAATCGTCACTGTGGTCATAGCTGGGTGATGATGAGCGATCGCACGTTAATCTGTCATTGTCTCGTTCTCCTGAGTTGAGCCAGATTCAGTCGTCAAAAGTGACGCCACCAATATTGTTCTAGCTGGTAGGCTTGGCGCAGGTGTTGTAAGGCGGCTGTTGAGAGTAATCCTTTCACCAGAGCAACAAATTGTCCCCAGGCTAGCAATTGTGACTCACTCGTCGCTCGGTTGAACTGATATCTATAGAATATTGTCCAAAACTCAGGGGCAATTTGAGATTTCCAGCGCTTGCGCCAACGCACCATATCTTGAGGGGTAGGAGGTTCGGCTTCTAGGATGGGTGGAAAGTCGGCATAGCTGACAAATCGGCTCAACCCTTTACCATGAACATAAACGATATGCTGCCAGCATTCAATGCGATAAATCTCGTCAGGAGAGCGGTTAAACAGCAAGGCGACGGTTTCAACGGTGACGAATCGTGCTAGAGGGTGACGGGTAGATGACTTGTAATTTAGTTTTGAGGCTTCAAAGGTGGGCGTTTTTGTGGTATGTGTTGATAACATAGTAATTGATTCCCATGCAATGGTAAGTCATTCCCTTGTAGTGGGGTGGAAAGGGCGATCGCTCTTAAGTTTGCGAGACTGGGAGAGCGATCGCTTTTTCCGATTCTCTCATTAAACGATGCAACTGCATCACTTGTCAAGGATGGGGTTAGTTAGGCTAAAGATTCGAGAACTTGCACAAGAGAAGGGATGGACGTTGAAGGAAGTGTCCGATCGTTCCGGAGTCATTTACAGTACGGTGAGAAGTTATGCCCGTCGTCCTGGAATGTCAATGGTCGATTATACTGCCCTCTATAAGTTGGCTCGAACCTTTGATGTGATGATTGAGGACTTGGTTGAGATTTTGGAGGAGTAGTGGCTCAACTTTCCCCAAGCTAGCAATCGTGATTCAGTTGTAGATCCGTTGACAAGGATGGGCGTTTTTGGGATAAGTGTTGATAACATAAAAGATATTTCCCATTCAATTGGGACATTGGCGCGATCGCTCTTAGGTTTGCTAGACTCGGGGAGCGATCGCTTTATATATCAGAATTATCATAAGGTGTAATTGCACCGATAGTCAAGTATGGGTTTAGTCAGGCTGAAAATTCGTGAATTGGCGGCGGAGAAAGGCTGGACGCTCAAGGAGGTTGCTGACCGTTCTGGCGTGATGTACAACACGGTCAAAAGCTATGCTCGCCGTTCTGAGTTGTCAATGGTAGACTTTACCGCGATTTATAAGTTGGCTCGAACCTTTGATGTGATGATTGAGGATGTGGTTGAGATTTTGGAGGAGTAACACCAATTGGCTTTAAATGTGACACAGAAGGAAAAAGTGGATTTGTAGGGGCGGGCACTTGAATAAAATTGGTCATAATTTTGAACATTAAAGCCCAGTTCACGACATTTATCAATTAGGTCATTTCTCGATTCATCAGACAACCAGCGCATTTTCAAGATATTTATAATTACCTGATAAAATTTGTCAATTGTATCCTTTTGTTCCCAGTCCATAGACCTGTAGTAATCTTCGACAAGGGATCGACGTGGATAACTAGAAGAATAATCTTGTCTTTGAAAATCTCCTTGCACAAAGATTTCATCTATCTGTTTTAAAACAAAATTATCTACACAAAATTCTCTGACTTCAATACTTAAAGCTTTCAGAAGTGGATTCATGCCTTATCCAGAAAATTTACCAGGACTTACGCAGCTACTACCACAATGGCAAAGGTGCGTTACGCTACCCTTCGGGAACGCTTCGCGAACGCTAACACACCCTACAGAGACTTTGCTTAAGTCCTATTTACCTAATGCTACAAAAATCCCCCACCCGAAGGCAGGGGATTTATTTAATTACCTACAAGGCTTCAGATCGTTAACCGAACTTACCCGCAGTCGAGGCAATCACAAACGCCGCGTAGGTTAAAACATACCCCACCGTAAAGTGAGCTAAACCAACCACACGAGCTTGAACGATGGACAGAGCAACCGGCTTGTCCTTCCAACGAACCAAGTTCGCCAGAGGCGTGCGCTCGTGCGCCCAAACCAACGTTTCAATCAGTTCTTGCCAGTAACCACGCCAGCTAATCAGGAACATGAAGCCAGTCGCCCAGATTAGGTGTCCTAAGAGGAACATCCAAGCCCAAACCGACAGGTTATTGGTTCCAAACGGGTTGTACCCGTTAATTAGCTGAGAGGAGTTCAGCCAGAGGTAGTCGCGTAGCCAACCCATCAGATAGGTTGAGTTCTGATTAAATGTAGCTACGTTGCCTTGCCAGATGCCCAGATGCTTCCAGTGCCAGTAGAAGGTTACCCAACCAATGGTATTCAGCATCCAGAACATTGCTAGATAGAAAGCATCCCAAGCGGAGATATCGCATGTGCCGCCACGACCGGGACCATCGCAGGGGAAGCTGTAGCCGAAGTCTTTTTTATCGGGCATCAGCTTAGAACCACGGGCATCCAACGCACCTTTGACCAGAATCAAAGTGGTGGTATGCAGACCGAGTGCGATCGCGTGGTGAACTAAGAAGTCACCAGGACCAATGGTCAGGAACAAGGAGTTACCGCCATCGTTAATCGCATCTAACCAACCAGGTAACCAAACGTTCCCGTAGTTGGGCCAAGCCGTGGTCGCAATGCTATCTGGATTAGATAGCAGCGCATCGAACCCATAGAGCAGCTTACCGTGAGCCGCTTGAATCCATTGAGCGAAAACTGGCTCAATTAGAATTTGCTTCTCAGGAGTTCCAAATGCCACAACGACATCGTTGTGAACATAGAGACCTAAGGTGTGGAATCCGAGGAACAAGGAAACCCAGCTCAAGTGAGAGATGATCGCTTCTTTGTGATCCAATACCCGTGCCAACACATTGTTCTTATTCGCTTCCGGGTCGTAGTCTCGCACCAGGAAGATTGCTCCGTGGGCGAAAGCACCAACCATTAAGAAGCCCGCAATGTATTGGTGGTGAGTGTACAACGCTGCCTGCGTGGTGTAATCCCGCGCCATAAATGCATAAGGCGGCAAGGAATACATGTGTTGCGCCACCAGCGAGGTCACTACCCCTAAGCAAGCCAAGTGCCAGCCTAACTGGAAGTGCAGCGAGTTGTTATAGGTGTCGTAGATTCCTTTGTGACCTTCACCCAAAATGCCACCAAACGGGGTTCCCGGTGGGGGATTGTGCGCTGCCATGATGTCTTTCATGCTGTGGCCAATACCGAAGTTTGTCCGGTACATGTGACCCGCAATGATAAACAATACAGCGATCGCTAGATGGTGATGAGCAATGTCACTCAGCCACAGGGATTCAGTCTGAGGATGGAACCCACCTAAGAAGGTAAGAATCGCAGAGCCAGCACCTTCGGACGTACCAAAGATATGGTTTGCTGTATCTGGATTCTGGGCATAAACTCCCCAGTTCCCCGTGAAAAACGGAGCTAAACCCGCTGGGTGTGGCTTGACGGACAGGAAGTTATCCCAACCCACATGCTGTCCCCGAGCTTCGGGAATCGCAACGTGAACCAGGTGACCTGTCCAAGCTAAGGAACTCACCCCAAACAAACCCGCTAAGTGGTGGTTTAGGCGAGACTCAGCATTTTTAAACCAAGCCAAGCTGGGACGGAACTTGGGTTGTAAGTGCAGCCAACCTGCAAACAGGAAGACGGCGGATAGCACCAGGAGGAACAATGCCCCTTGATACAGATCCCCATTTGTCCGCATCCCTACGGTGTACCACCAGTGATACACCCCAGAATAAGCAATATCAACAGGGTTAGACGCACCGGCTTGGGTAAAGGCATCAACAGCCGGTTGACCGAATTGAGGGTCCCAAATCGCGTGGGCGATCGGACGGACGTTGAGCGGATCTTTAATCCACTGTTCAAAGTTGCCTTGCCAGGCGACGTGGAACAGACTGCCAGAGGTCCACAGGAAAATGATTGCAAGATGACCAAAGTGAGAGGCGAAAATCTTCTGATAAAGATTTTCCTCCGTCATGCCATCATGGCTCTCAAAGTCATGGGCGGTGGCAATTCCGTACCAGATTCGACGTGTTGTCGGATCTTGAGCGAGATCCTGGCTAAATTTCGGAAATTTTGTTGCCATCTGTCTTTCGTTAGGAAATCCTACAGAGACTTATGCTTTTGCTGCTCGTTTTTTGCTGCTCGTTTTCTGTCTTTTTTGACCCCCTGGAACCGAAGTTCCAGTTTGGGATGGGGTCGAGACAGGCAAGACCTGGTGTCTTGCTTTATAGTGGTATCGATTCAAACAGTCGTCACCCGACTGCTAGGATTCGTGCCAGGAAGAATGCCCAAGTGGTGACAATTCCTCCTAGGAGGTAGTGGGCTACCCCCACAGCCCGACCCTGAACAATGCTCAGAGCGCGAGGCTGAATCGCTGGCGCCACTTTCAATTTATTATGCGCCCAGACAATGGATTCGATCAGCTCTTGCCAGTAGCCGCGACCACTGAACAGGAACATCAAACTGAATGCCCAGACAAAGTGAGCGCCTAAGAACAGGATGCCATAGGCTGACAACGCTGTGCCGTAGGAGTTAATCACCTGAGAGGCTTGCGCCCACAGGAAGTCACGCAACCAACCGTTAATCGTAATTGCGCTGGCGGCAAAGTTACCGCCCGTGATATGAGACACGGTACCGTCGGACGCCACCGTTCCCCAAACATCGGACTGCATCTTCCAGCTAAAGTGGAAAATCACAATCGAGATGCAGTTATACATCCAGAACAGACCGAGGAAGACGTGATCCCAAGCTGATACTTGGCAAGTACCACCCCGACCTGGACCATCGCAGGGGAAGCGGAAACCCAGGGATGATTTGTCCGGAATCAAACGAGAGTTCCGGGCATATAGCACACCTTTGAGCAGAATCAGTGCGGTGACATGAATCTGGAAGGCGTGAATATGGTGGATCATAAAGTCCGCCGTTCCCAAGGTGATGGGCATCATTGCCACTTTGCCACCGACCGCGACCATGCCACCGCCAAAGGCGTAGCTGACGGGTTCTAGGGCATTAGGAGCGGTTCCGCCGGGAGCCAGGGTATGCAAATGTTGCACCCACTGGGCAAAAATCGGTTGGAGTTGAATCCCCGTATCCGAGAACATATCTTGAGGACGACCAAAAGCCCGCATCGTGTCGTTGTGAACGTACAGACCGAAGCTATGGAAGCCCAGGAAGATACAAACCCAGTTCAGGTGAGAAATAATCGCATCGCGGTGACGAAGTACCCGATCTAACAGGTTATCCACATGAATATTGGGATCGTAGTCCCGCACCATGAAGATTGCCGCGTGAGCAGCACCCCCAACGATACAGAAGGCACCAATCCACATGTGGTGGGTGAAGATGGACAATTGCGTACCATAATCGGTGGCTAAGTACGGATACGGAGGCATCGCGTACATGTGATGCGCCACGATAATGGTCAGCGAACCGAGCAGCGCTAAGTTCCAGGACAGTTGAGCATGCCAGGAGGTGGTGAAGATCTCATACATCCCTTTGTGGCCTTGACCAGTGAAGGGACCTTTATGAGCTTCCAGAACTTCCTTAAAGCTATGACCAATTCCCCAGTTCGTCCGGTAGAAGTGACCTGCGATGATAAACAGAACCGCGATCGCTAAGTGGTGATGCGCGGTGTCTGAGAGCCACAATCCACCTGTGGTTGGGTTTAACCCACCTTTAAAGGTAAGGAAGTCAGAATACGCCCCCCAGTTCAGGGTGAAGAACGGCTTCAACCCTTGCTCGAAACTGGGATACAACTCTGCCATTAAGCTCTTATTCAGGATGAACTCATGGGGGAGAGGAATATCCTCAGGAGCTACCCCAGCATCCAGTAGCTTGTTGATCGGCAAAGAGACGTGAATCTGGTGACCCGCCCAACCTAATGAGCCACAACCTAACAATCCAGCTAAGTGGTGGTTCATTGTGGACTCTACATTCTGGAACCATTCCAACTTTGGCGCCCGCTTGTGGTAGTGGAACCAGCCAGCAAACAGCATTAGGGCTGCCATGACTAGACCACCAATGGCGGTGCAGTACAGTTGGAATTCATTAGTGATTCCAGATGCACGCCAGATTTGGAAGAATCCTGACGTGATTTGAATGCCGTGGAACCCGCCACCGACATCCGCATTTAAAATGTCTTGACCCACGATGGGCCAGACAACTTGAGCACTTGGCTTAATATGAATTGGATCAGTAAGCCAAGCTTCGTAGTTGGAAAACCGAGCGCCATGGAAATACATGCCGCTCAACCAGACAAAAATAACCGCTAGGTGACCGAAGTGAGCGCTAAAGATTTTGCGCGATACATCTTCTAGGTCACTGGTATGACTATCGAAATCATGAGCGTTCGCGTGAAGGTTCCAAATCCAAGTGGTGGTTTTTGGTCCCTTGGCTAGGGTACGGTCGAAATGTCCCGGTTTAGACCACTTCTCAAATGAAGTAGGAACGGGATCTTTATCAACTGTTACCTTTGCCTTCGTGTCCCGCTCAGGAGGGCTGATTGTCATCAGGAGTCTCCTCTCTATACAAGGAACGAGAAATATCCAAAAGGAAGTTTGCTTTTTTATCAATTTAGCGGAAAGTACCGCTTTTGGCGTAACTTTCCTGGAAAAATGATATCCCCTTTCAAATTCAGGGGATGCTCTTTTGATGATGATAGGTCTGCTAGAGGCAGTCTTGGGCTGCACTTAACAAAAATTCAAATTTCAGCAAATCAAGGTCTACTTTGGGTTTTGATTTGAGCAAACTCCCAAAAAAGTCAAGAGTGTGATCGATAAAATTTACAAAACTAAACAATAGATGGGTTTAATCTCAGATTGGTCATTTGTCCTACTCGCTTCCCGATAAGCAAGCTACGGCATTTGTCATTCTGTCGATGCACAAACCTATTTACCCTACTCCCCCAGCTCCCCCAGCTCTCCCAGCTCCCCTGCCCCTCCAGAGGAGCCATTGTTCGCTATAGTTCCTAATGAGCAGAATTAGTTGAGGAGATGGTGTGTTGGCTAAGAATCTCTGGTGGAAAACAGTAAGAGCAATTTGTTCAGTCGTACTGGTAGTAGTACTGATGGTGGGACTGGTGGCATGTGGCAATCGCACCGAAACCTTACCCCCCATTGAAGAGGATGCCCCACCGCCAACCAAACCAGTGGCACAACTCTCAGAAGTCGCCCCACCCCCAGTGATTCAGCAATTGAACCGCCGCTTAGAAAGCTATCAGCCTCAAGTCACCATCTTGAGTCCCACTCCGGATCAGATTCTCCAAGACACCACCGTCTCCGTAAAATTCCAGGTGCAGGACTTACCCCTGTTCAAAAACCCAGAATTAAACATGGGTCCTCATCTCAACGTAATTCTTGACAATCAGTCTAATATTCCGGTTTACAACGTCGATAAACCCCTAATCCTGGAAGACTTATCCCCCGGAACCCACACCCTACGAGTTTTCGCCGCTCGTCCTTGGCATGAAAGCTTTAAAAATGAAGGAGCCTACGCTCAAACCACATTTCACGTATTTACCAAAACTGACGATAATAATCCGGTAGCCAACCTACCGCTTTTAACCTACAACCATCCCCTAGGCAGCTATGGTGCTGAACCCATCTTGCTCGACTACTACCTGACAAATGCTCCCCTGCACCTTGTCGCCCAAGAAAACCCAGAAGACGAGATTGTCGATTGGCAAATTCGCGTCACCATCAATGGTGAAAGTTTTACCCTTGATCGCTGGCAGCCCGTTTATCTCAACGGTTTTAAACCCGGTAAAAACTGGGTGCAGGTAGAGTTTCTGGATGAGCAAGGAAATCCGGTTAAAAACGCCTACAATAACACAGCGCGGCTCGTTCGTTATCAGCCAGGGGGCAATGATACCCTATCCCAGTTAATGCGGAACGAGCTTTCTATTGAAGTTGCCCGTAGCATTATCGATTCCAACTATAAAGTTCAAGCCACACCAACACCCACGCCAGAAGTAATCCCGACACCCGCACCTGAACCGACTCCATCGCCTACAGTCGAGCCAACACCGATACCTTCCGTGTCTCCCACTCCTGTTGAAGAAGAACCAACGGTTGAACCAGAGATACCCGAAGAAATTCCCACCCCTGAACCCGAAACACCTGTTCAAGAAAAACCAATACCTGAAACCAAAACAGGGGAAGACTCTCCCACAGTCGTAGAACCTGCTACGCCCGATGAAACCTTCCCCTCAGCCAAAGACTTGGAAACTCCTGAAGCCACACCCACAGACAAATCCCCCACCCGTGGCTTTTTCAATCGCTTCTATCAAACCATCCGGGAACGATTCCAAAAACCCAAAGTGTCTCCTACCCCATCCCCTGAACAACCAGAAGAACTAGAAGCACCGTCACCTGAACCTGAGGTTTTGCCAGAGGAAACCGAGTCGCCGCAAGAACCGCAAGCAGACACAGAACCTGTCACTCCAGCCCAAGAAACTCCTGAGGAAGCTTTGGATATCGTGACTGAGGAAACCGAATCTCAGCCAAAACCTGAAGCATCTACACCCCTCAATAAAACCCAAACATCGCCAGAGGAACCGCAAGCAGAGACAAAACCAGTAACTCCAGACCAAAAAACTCCTGAGGAAGCCTCAGATATCGTGACTGAGGAAACCAAATCTCAGTCAGAACCCGAAGCATCTACACCCCTCGATAAAACCAAAACATCGCCACAGGAACCGCAAGCAGACACAGAACCTGTCACTCCAGACCAAAAAACTCCTGATAAAACATCGGATATCGTGACTGAGGAAACCAAATCTCAGCCAGAACCCGAAGCATCTACATCCTTGGATAAAACTCGAACATCCCCAGAGGAACCGCAAGCAGAAACAGAACCTGTAACTTCAGCCCCAAAAACTCCCCCACAGCCATCTGAAGTGATTCCAGAGGACACGAAATCGAACCCAGAGACAACCCAAACTGTCCCAGAAGAGGCGACAGAAAAATCAGTAACTCCCGATAAACCATTACCGCCGGAATCCCCTGAATCGGAAGAAGACACGCCAACTCCCTCGCCAACACCAACAATTAAGCCTGTGGTTCCTGACGCTGACTTGCCACCAACCTTACCCGAACTGATTGAAAAATAATGCAAATAACTGGCTTCCCCATGGAACAAAAAGCGAAGTATCCTTTGGCTTCCCCGTGCAAAAAAGTGAAGCATCCTCTAGCTTCCCCATGGAACAAAAAGCTCCCGCATCCTCTAGCTTCCCCATGGAACAAAAGCGAAGCATCCTCTGGCTTCCCCCTTTTGAAGGGGGACGGGAGGGGGATCTGTAAGGCGATAGGTAGATCATATCTGTTGCGAATACTGGGAAAAACGGTACTAAGGTGAACGGTGGGTTAGGATCTCAGCAGTAAGCAATCAACAATCACTGAGAATCGCATGACATCACGGGTTCGAGCGCCAGAACTTCCCCAAGACGGCATCTGGTTCAATACTAATCACCCGCTTTCGATGAGGAGTTTAAAAGGGCGAGTGGTGATTCTCGACTATTTATTGCTGACTCGGGTCATCATCGGATTGTGGTGAGTACGTTGGCAGGTGAGGTATTAAATATTATTGGTACAGGTGAACCAGGATTAACTGATGGAACGTTTGCCGAAGCCCAATTTTTTACGCCTCAAGGTATCACACTAGATCCCAAAAACCAACGTCTTTACGTAGCGGATACGCAAAATCATTGCCTGCGATGCATTCATCTTGAAACTAAGCAAGTTGAAACCATTGCGGGTACTGGAGAGCAAAGTCGCCAGATTCAACCCCATAGTGGTTTAGGGTTACAAACAGCATTGAATTCACCGTGGGATATCGAAAAAATTGATAATCGCCTGCTGATTGCCATGGCGGGTTCCCATCAGATCTGGGAAATGCAGCTTGAAACGGGTGAGATTGGCACATACACGGGGACAGGTGCAGAAGCTTGCTTAGATGGGTCACTTAATGAAGCCGCCTTTGCTCAACCCAGTGGGATTACCAGCGATGGACGAGAACTTTACGTGGCTGATAGTGAAGTCAGTTCGATTCGGGGAGTGGGTCTAATTAATAATTTACCCGTGCGGACAATTTGTGGCAGTGGTGAACTGTTTGAGTTTGGCGATAAAGATGGTCACAAGTCAGAGGTACGACTCCAGCACTGTTTAGGGGTGGAATATACGCAAAATTACCTCTGGGTAGCGGATACTTATAATCACAAAATTAAGCGCGTCGATCCGACTACAGGAAGTTGTCAGACTTTGTTAGGGAACGGAAAAGCGGGACACCGTGACGGTCAGAGTCATGAAGCGGAGTTTGCTGAACCTTCTGGAGTCAGTGCGATCGCGGCTCGTCTCTACATCGCTGATACGAATAATCATGCCATCCGTTGTGTTGATTTGGGTACGTTAGAGGTGACCACTTTAAACTTGAGCGGGTATTAGGGCTGTTGCTTTTTTACTTAACTTTTTGTTCACCATTTATCTAGGATTACTGTATAGATAATGACACTCTCTACGGAAAAAAACTCCCCAACCATTCCACCAACTGAAGCAGAAGCGAATATTGCTCAAGCGAGTTATCAACTATTAGCATCTTATGTTCAAAACAACGGAAAACCTATCACTATTCAAGTGATGCAAGAAGATGCTACAAGCAAGACTGTGACGATTCCCGCCGCCGCCTTTCATCTGTTAGTTGAGACATTGACACAGATGAGTCAAGGACATGCAGTCAAGGTAACTGCTATTAGAAAAGAACTGGAACTCTATGAGGCGGCTGATATTCTAGGTGTTTCTCGCACTCAGGTTTTGAGTTTGCTGAAATCAGGAGAAATTCCTTACTGGAGAGAGGGAACAGTTTATCGAATGCGTTATCAAGATGTGATGGACTATAAAAATCGCAATGATGCCGAACAGCTTACACCTAATTTATCTTAACTCGGCAGAGGTCTGTGCTGCTGATCAAACGACAACGTAGGACGCTTAAAAATTCACCTAAGTCACCTGATGAGTATCTGGAAAAGCTTATTAATCAAGGATTATCACAGTCTGTTAATCAGTTGAGGGAGATATGTAAAGATTGCAATTTACGTCGAGAGGGATTAAATTGCAATTTAAGATATGACTTATTTTCTTGTCATCTGTGAATCACACTGAAACCAGACAACTAGGCTTCTTTTCCCTGGCGGCTTTGCTAGTATCGGCACATTATGGTTTGGGATTTGTTCTCGGAACCGCCGAAAAAGCCTTAACCTTGGGTTGGGCGGGTAGCCTCTATCCAATTTCTATTGCCCTAGGAACCCTGATACTCCTGGCATTTGCCAGATTCTATTGGCGCTCAATTGAACCAATCTGGACATTACTGGGAAACCGCTATGGACATCCCGTCAAAGTGCTGGTGGGAATGATGTCCTGGTTATCGCTAGTTGGGATTTTTGCGGTGCAAATTATTGCTGGCGCGTTTATCCTCAAAGTCTTGGATTTACCCGTACATCCCAGTATGCTAGCCTTAGCCGTGATCTTTATGCTTTCTTCTCTACTCCCGATTGAGAAAGCAAGTTGGCTATTCCGGGGATTATTGGGATTCAATATCCTGGCATTATTGTACGCGATCGCGAAACTGCACGCTGTTCCCCTCTATTTGCACGCCCCGGTGGATTTTATCCCCGCACTTCACCAGATGAGTCTTCCTTCTTTACTCGGCATTTCCTTATCGACAGTATTGTTGGTGTTAATTGATATGAAATATCACCAATTTGTCGTGCAAGCTAAGGATTTACGTAGCCTCTATCTCGGCTGTGTCTTGGCGGCTATCTTATTTCTGTTTCTGGCATTATTACCGTCTGCTGTAGTTATTGCTACCAAAAATGCCGAAATTTTGCCAGCCAATATTGATGGCAAAGAAATAATTCCTTGGATTTTACTATGGCTGGGTGGAGGCGCTAATCACTTGGGGGGACAGTTGTTGATTTTATCGTTAATTGTACCCGCTTTAGGAGTTGGGAGTAGTATTTTGCGGGTGCAGACGAAGGTGGTTTTAGATTTTGAGTTGATTCCCGATTCTCAACTGAATCGGCTACTCGTTGCCATTATCAATACAGGATTGGGACTAGCTGTCGCGTTAAAGGGTGGTTCAATTATCAGTCTCATTGTCTTGTTTTATGCTGTATATGTGGCAACTGTTTGGGTTCCCTTTGCCGCTTACCTCGTCGCTGAAACCGGACGCTTTACGTTTGCCGCCAGTAGTGTGCGATTGGCATTAATTATTAGTGGTGTATCGGCTGTGGCAATGCTAATATTGAGCTTGATTAAACCGGATGCTGCCTTTTTTAACAGTGCCGAGTTAAGTATTATCATGTTGGGCATTGGGTTTGGGTGTTTGGGGTTAGGCTTAGGTGAGATAATTGAGAAGTATTTGCCTATTTCTCCCATCAAAGAAGAATTGTAAGTCATTTGTCATTTATCATTTGTCATCCGTCATTTGTCATCCGTTTTGATGCATCCCCGCCAGAAAGATGTAGTAGCGTGGCTCATCTAGTTGGATGGATTAGGCTTGTGTGCATAAATTTTAGGGGCGTGTAGGGGCGCAAGGCTTGCGCCCAATTTAGTAAATGTTACCGTAGTTGTACGATGCCAATTCATAAAATTACTCTCCCACCTTTGCCAAAGCCCTATTCATCACCGCATCAGACAAATACATTCCCGTTAGCCTTAACGTTTCCAAAAATCTCAGCACTCAGTACCCGCAACAACTCAAGATACCCAGCCTTACTCAAAAAAATCAGTGGCGAAGTATTAACTACCGTCAAGCTAGGCACACTCTAACTCCTGATCCAAATCATCAAAATATACCCGAAAAACATCAATTTTATGCCGAGCCAAAACTTCCAGAAAATCCCGACGATTTAACCCAGCTATCTGCGCCGCTTTCTCCTGAGACACTTCCCCCTGCTGATACCAAAAAATCGCCGCTGCCAAACGCATCTCCTCCCCAAACTCCTGGGGAGACTTACGCCGTGCCGACAATATTTACTCAGAAAAATTTAGAATAATTTGAACCATTTTATTGGACTCTTGGTATTTTTCATTCTCCCCTTATTGTAGAGTAGTGATGCACCCGACAGGATTAGCGATCGCCTGCGGTAGGTTTCGGGACTGCGATGTAGGATGGGAATTACACTACAATAACCCTGATATCCAATGGTTGAAGTCAAAATGGAAGTTTTTCAACTGACAATTACTGTCAATGCCTCCGGTCATTTAGTCCTTGATATTCCTACACAACTTTCTCCAGGACTCGTAAATATTGTGCTGGTACTCAGTTCATCTGTTGCATCGAAAGTGCAAAACCAGAACTATGATTTTTCGGATTTGTCAGGGCGACTGAATTGGCGAGGAGATGCAGCAGCCATAAAAAGGGCTTTACGAGATGAGTGGTAATCGTTATATACGGAATAAAAAATGGAGCAAGTTTGGTAACGACTGATCGGGAGTTCTCAAAAGTTACGCAGTTGACAGTGACTACTTGGTAGTGAGTCATTGCTGGATCTAAAACTTGATCTAGGTTACTCAATTGCTCGATCAGTTGCCAATTAATGGAGGCGAGTAGGGTGGGCAAATGGATATAATTTGTGATGAAATTGTTAAATTAACGTAATTTGCCCACCCTACCAGATCAGGCGATCCCACTATAGTAAAACCTATGCTATGCCCATATTTAGGAAAATATGGGTCAATTCCTAAAAAAATTAGGCTCATTATTAATTTTTTCGATGATTATATTTCTAAAACTATCAATTTGTTCACTATTGCTAAACACACGTTTAGGAATCAGAAAGAAAATTTTTTTGGATACGTAAAGATTAAACACATTATCTGCTTCTATGAAATAATCAAAGCCTTTCCATTGATATTGAGCTGTTGCATCTGCTGAAGTAACTTGAATGGTGTTTTCATCTAGCTCAACAGTTAAACATTGATGCATCCGGGGATCGTTTTTATAATTACCTGAGATTTGCCAACGATATAATCTCTTGGAAATAAGCGGACTTGTGATAATAGCCAACCAAAACATAAAAATTGAAAAAGCAATAGCAAAAAAATTAATAGAAAATCCATAAAATAATGCAATGATAATCGCAAAAATAGTGGTAGACCATGAAGAATTGAACAACCAGGGATTCCTGGCTTTACCGTCAGCCTCCATAGCTTCTATGTATTCATTGAGGGTAAGCCGATACTCCAGTCTCATCATTTCCTCCTAAGATGCAGATCATCAATAATCTTGACGCTCCGCCGCCATTTCTCGTTTAACATCCTGCACCAAATTTACTATCTTATCTCGTGAATCATATCCTGCCTCAATTAAAGCCTGTTTAAACTGCTGTTGAAAGTCATGTAACGGCACCAGTTCTAGCTGGGAATACTCGCGCATCCCCAATAAATCCTCGAAAGCCTCTAATCCCAACAATACAGCTTTTGCCTGTCCATCTGTTGTTAATATAATTAGTTCACGCTCAGAATTGACACGCTTGACCAGTTCAGAAAGTTGAGATGTTGTGTCTGTAATTTTTACCAAAGTCATCTGCTTATCGTGTATTTTCTCCAGTTTATCCAGTGATCCACACCCTTTTTGTTTGAATAGGAGTAGGATTGCTGTACCCAGTAACAATCAGAGCCGAGGTCAGTTATTCAGATAAACCTAGCTCAGTTAACAACCTTTGGCGGTTGTTGATTGCCAATTTGTAGTTAGGATCAATTTCTAAGGCTTTGTTATAGGAAACAAGTGCTTCTTCATACCTTTCTAACTTCTCTAGCGCAAAACCTCGACCATTCCAAGCGTAAGGATATTCTGGATCAATATCTAAGGCTTTATCATGAGAAGCCACTGCTTCTTTGTACCTTTTTAATTTACGTAGGGTAAGACCTCGGTTAGACCAAGCCTTAACATATTCTGGATCAATTTCTAGGGCTTTGTCATAAGAAGCCAGTGCTTCTTCATACCTGTTCAACCACTGTAGTGTATCACCTCGGTTCTTCCAAGCGTAAGGATATCCTGGTGCTGGATCAATGTCTAAAGTTTTGTTATAAGAAGTTAGTGCTTCTTCGTACCTTTTTAAGTTCGCTAGCGCAAGACCTCGATTATGCCAAGTGTTAGCATATTCCGGATCAATATCTAAGGCATTATCATAAGAAGCCAGTGCTTCTTTGTATCTTTTTAAGTTCCTTAGTGTATCACCTCGTTTCCTCCAAGTGTAAGGATGTCCTGGTTCAGCAATGTCTAAAGCTTTGTTATAAGAAGCTAGTGCTTCTTCGTACCTTTTTAAGTTCCTTAGTGTATCACCTCGACCAATCCAAACGTAAGTATATTCTGGATCAATATCTAAGGCATTATCATAAGAAGCCAGTGCTTCTTCATACCGTTCTAATTTGTCTAGCGTAAAACCTAGGCTATGCCAAGTTTCAACATTTTCCGAATCAATGTCCAATGCTTTTTTATAAGAATCGAGCGCCTCTTCGTACCTTTTTGCAGCATACAAATCATTACCTTCATTTAACCAATAATAATGACCTTTATCGAAAATTGCTGTGCCAATTGCAATAGCTACAATGGCTAAAAATATTGCACAACCAGAAATATAGAAGTATTTACGTTTTATAGTTATATTGGCAGACGAGAAGAATTGACAATCATTATTAATCTTTTTAACAACTATATTTCTAAAAATATCAAGTTTTTCGCTATTTATAAAGGCTCGTTTTGGAATAATATGATAAGTTATTTTAGATGTGTAAAAATTAAACACATTATCTGCTTCTATGAAATGATAAAAACCTTCCCATTTAATTTTTGATATTGAATTGTCTGAAGCGAATTTAATTGTGTTTTCATCAAGATCAACAGTTAAACACTCATTCAGGCGGGGGTCGTTTTTAAAATGACCTGAGAGTTGCCAACGATAGAATCTCTTAAAAATAGGCGGACTTATGAAAATAGCCCCCAAAAACATATAAATTGAAAAAGTAATATCAAAAAACATAGAGATTAATGCACTGATAATCCCACAAATAGTGGCGCACCATAAAAGTGACGATTTGAACAACCAGGGATTCCTTACTTTACCGTCAGCCTCCATAGCTGCTAGGTAATCATTGAGGGTAAGCCGATACTCCAGTCGCATCTTTTCCTCCTATGATGCAGATCATCAATGCTGTCATAGAAATATATTAAACGAAGTTAACTGTGAAATGTACTACGGATAAATTTGTACCCTTGAGGGAGTCCAATCGGAATTATTTTGTAAAGGTTGATACATAATGCCACCTCAGTTGCCTACCAACGCTGATCCGTTCTCAATTTCTGCGTCAGTTTTCGGGGAATAAGTCTTTCTGAGAAAGATTTTGCATTATCCTACAAGAAAAAGGCGATCGCGCCTCTAAAGCGACATCAAACTTTACTTAATGCTGCGAGGGAAAAGAGAATGGTCAAGTTGACCCATGTCAAGGGCACGATACTATCGTGCCCCTACCCAATCTCTTATCTTTAGTTTATGGTAGGGACACGGCATTGCCGTGTCCTCTTCTGTGCAGCATTATCCTCCCGCATCCCCAATAAATCCTCGAAAGCCTCTAATCCCAAAATTTTTACAAAAATCATTTACTTATCGTGTATTTTCTCCATTGTATAAACTTGCTCAAATACCACAATAAATAAAAACCATACAACTAAGTTTTGAGTCCTTGTGCAAAAGCATCGATCGCTTCAACTTGGTCAGAAATAAAAACACATTGTTCTAGTAACGCTATATCTAATTCTGGTAATAATTCGCTGGTTACAACTTGTTCATATCCATAGTTATCCTCAAATATAGATAGTGTTGCTTCTCGTAAATGATAGAGTTTTAGTCGATTTGTTTTCCATAGCCATACCTCAGTCACGCCCAAACGTCGGTAGATATCCAGCTTGTCAATACTGCCACTGGTAATAATGACTTCCACCGCTAAATCTGGTATATCTTTCTCCTCTCCAATGCAGTAACATTCATCCGGTTCAGCGCCCACTTTTTTCAATTGCTTCTTGACTCGGGGACTCCCCATTGGCGTGTGTTTGATTCGCTTTTTTATCAAATAAAACTCTATCAGTGTAGCCAGACGTTTTTTAAGTTTTTCATGTCTAAAAGACGGTGACACAATTTCTAATACTCCATCCGAATAGGTGATGTGGTAATGAGAGTTGTTTTCCAGTTTGGCTAGTAGGGCTTCGTATTGATTCCAGCTTACCTCACTCGTCGTGAATATCTCCTCTGGATCATCAATTTGAGCAATTTCTGGCTCGTTAATCAGTTCTTGGAGACTATTGAGCATTCTTTTTTGTCCTATTGATTCAAGTTGCATTTGGCTGCGATCGCGCCATTGTGATTCAGCTATTTAAGCTTAATTATAAGCGTTATAATCTCCCTCTCTTCCCATCTCCCCCTCTCCCAAAACATCCTAGTAGAGACGTTGCATGCAACGTCTCTACAATATTGATTGCCAAAACGAACGATCTACTTGACCCCAGACACTTTCTTCGGCTTATACGTGGAAGCAACGTGCAATTCTTTTAACTGCTTCTCTCCCACCTGAGCAGGTGCTTCGGTTAACAAACAACTGGCTTGCTGCGTCTTGGGAAACGCAATCACATCCCGAATTGATTCTTCCCCGGCTAACAACATAACCAACCGATCTAAGCCATAGGCAATTCCGCCATGAGGAGGGGCGCCATAATCAAAGGCTTCCAGTAAGAAACCAAACTTATTTTGAGCCTCTTCTGGCGATAATCCGATCGCGTCGAATACTCGTCTCTGAATATCAGGTTGGTACATCCGCAAACTGCCACCGCCGACTTCATAGCCGTTATACACTAAGTCATACGCTTGCGCCCTTGCCGTTTTCAGATCATCGATATCATCGGGGTGAGGCGCGGTAAAGGGGTGATGAATTGCCTCTAAGCGCTTCTCATCCGCATTCCATTCAAACATCGGGTAATCTGTCACCCAAAGTAAATTAATTTTTGTCGGGTTAATCAGTCCCAACTCTTGACCCAATACCTGGCGCAGGCGATCCAAGGTTTTATTCACCACATCGGTAGCACCCGCACCAAACAGGAGTAAATGACCGGGTTTAGCCCCCGTCATCTCCAGCAGTTTCTGTTTCTGTTCCTCAGTGAGATTGTCTTTAATCGCCCCAATCGTATCGATTTCCCAGTTGTCTCGCACCCGAATATAAGCTAAACCTTTAGCACCTGCTGCGGCGGCTTCGTTAAATAAGTCCCCACTCTTACCGGGTTTAATTCGCACATTGGAGATTTTGTCGTTACCGCCAGGAATCGGTAATACTTTTACTTTACCCCCAGTCGCCACTGCACCGGAAAAGACTTTAAATCCTGAGTCTTTGAGTAATTCCGATACATCCACCAGTTCTAAGCCAAAGCGGGTATCGGGTTTATCTGTACCGTAGCGTTCCATGACTTCGGCGTAGGTAAAACGGGGGAAAGGGCGGGGAATGTCTATCCCTTTTACTGTTTTAAAGATATGACAAACCAAGCCTTCATTAAGCTGGAGAATCTCATCCTGGGACATAAAACTCATTTCCATGTCCAACTGGGTAAACTCTGGCTGACGATCTGCCCTTAAATCTTCATCCCGGAAGCAACGGGCAATCTGATAGTAACGGTCTAATCCAGCGACCATCAACAATTGCTTGAATAATTGCGGGGATTGTGGTAAAGCATACCATTGTCCTGGATTCACGCGAGCAGGTACCAAATAGTCTCTCGCCCCTTCCGGTGTCGAACGGGTTAACATTGGGGTTTCCACCTCAATGAAGCGTTGTTCATCTTCTAAATACCGACGCATCGCCTTAATCACCTCATGGCGCAATTCTATATTTTGGCGCATGCGATCGCGGCGAATATCCAGATACCGATATTTGAGCCGCAAGTCTTCCCGCACGGCTTCGGCGTCGGCGGTAGATACCTGAAACGGTAACTGCTTCCGCACCGTATTCAACGGGTTAATCTGATCCGCATACACTTCCACTTCACCCGTGGATAAGTTCGGGTTGAGCGACTCATCGGGACGCCGACTCACACGCCCGGTAATTTGTACCACATACTCATTTCGCACGGCTTCTGCATTCGGATAAGAATCCGGCGTGCGCTGAGGATCACTAACAATCTGCACAATACCCGTGCGATCGCGCAAATCTAAAAATATCACCCCCCCGTGGTCACGTCGCCGATCTACCCAACCACAGAGGGTAACGGTTTCACCAACATGGTTACTTCGCAATTCGCCGCAATAATGAGTCCGCATAACCGATGAAAAAATAAGTGCTTTGACAGGAAGGAACGTCTAAGGTAGCAAAATGAGAAAGCTTTGCCCATTATCCTGCATTAGGCGGTCATTGTCTTTGTCTCCCTACCAACTTCATCGTCTCTGGATAGAGGAAGATGGCGATCGCACCACAGATCCTAAGCAAACTCTACCGATCGGAGGGCGATCCCTGTTTGTAAAGTTTGGTAAACCTAGGAGTAGAGATATTTTGTTGTATTAGAGGAAAGAAACTATATGGCTTCTACTCAACCGACTGGTGTAAACCCAGCCCGCTCTGAGGAGACAAAGAACGTAACCCAATCATTTGAGGGTTTGAGTACGGATGACAAACTAGCGTTACTTTACTACATCTACGAAAAAATGGGCGATTCGATCACACCAGCGGCACCCACGGCGGCTGATGCGGAAATCTCCCCCCAACTGCTACGAGACTTCTACAACCTGTCGGATGATCAGCAGTTAGCCGCGATGCGAGAAATCGTCAATCGTGAAGATACCCAAGTATCACGGGCGTATGGGGCATTGAGTGAAAATAATCAATTATTAGTCTGGTACGCTTGGGCGCAAGGAATGGGTGATACGGTTGTCGATATGCCCTTAAACTACAAAGCTCAGTCAGAGGTGAATTCGATTCTATCCCAAATCGAAAAGCTAGATTTCGAGGGGCAAATCTCTCTACTGCGCCAAGTTGCTGGTGATATGGGTTACAGTATCGTTGAACCCGTTCCTAGCCAGGAAGAAACCGGAAAAACCCCTAGTTTATAGGGTTTTCCAGGGAGTGGGAAGTTTTGAGTTTTGAGGGAAGTAGGGGCGGGTTTAGGGACTTTATGCTTGGCTATTGATGGTAACGTTTCTACAAAACCCGCCCTGACGTAGGGGCGGGTTTAGGGACTTTATATGTGGCTATTGATGGTAACGTTTCTACAAAACCCGCCCTGACTGACTCAGTGTTGACTTTTGAGTTATAACTGTCGCCCTAAAGGTGAGGGTGAATGGTGCTGATTTAAGGCTAGTGGACAGTACCACCCTATGGTATATCAAGGGTTTCGGCGAGTCAAAACTGCAAATTTTCAGTACCATTTAGGTTAGGACAGTTTTTCTTCCCCAGCTTCCTCATCTCCCCCAGCTCCCCCAACTCCCTCATCTCCCCCACTTCCCCTAATCCGAAAACGTCCGTGATAAGTTCGATTGTGAGATAGAGTTGGATACTTGGATAATGGATGGATTTAGTGGTATTCATACCCTTTAACCGTCTCACCAAATCCAACCCGGACTTATCGAGGATGATGACAATGACCATTAACACAGCGAAGATTGAGAGCATCTTACAAAATTTTGTCACTGGCACCAGTGAGGTTCAGGGAGCAGCTTTGGTGTCTCCAGACGGGCTACCCTTAGCTTCAAGCTTACCCAATGAGATGGATGAAGAACGAGTTTCCGCCATGTCAGCCGCAATGCTGTCGTTGGGAGAGCGGATTGGCTCAGAATTGTCCCGAGGCTTTCTTGATCGCATCTACGTCGAAGGCGATCGCGGCTACGGCATTTTGACCAATTGCGGCGAATATGCTGTATTACTGGTTTTAGCTAGCAAAGCGGCGAAACAAGGTGTACTGCTGCTGGAAATTAAGCGTGTGATTCCAGAGTTGAAGGCGGCGCTTGATCCAATCCGGAAAATATCTGGAGCCTATGATACTCAATCACAGGTCGCTGAATAATTCATGACCACGACAAGAACCCCAATTGCTCTCCTACCTCTATCATGGCTGTGACGAGGTGGGATACTCTCTTACACTGCCGAAGAGTGAGTTTGCCCAGAATGCAGTGTGGGCTTGAGTTTAAGCTCACATACAGGATAGAGATTTAATCCCTATAGCTCTATCAAGTCGGTACGGTACGCTAAAGCGCTGCTCACAGATAAGTCTTGAACTTGAAAGAATCCTGAGAACCGACACCCAATCTTGAATCAGGCAGTGTAAACTTGTCCTGACTGTTGCTTTGGCGCTCTGACTGATGTTGCCAAGGTTAGGATAACACGATTACTATAGATCATAAAGATATTTATGATTTATCTAAGATAAGTAACAAAAAATTGATTATTCTTCAATTGGAATTGTAAACCTAAGACAATAAGTCTAGAGTTTGCCTATTTTTTGACAATTTTTTAGCAAGTAGTGAACAAGTAATGGCAATTACAAGCTGTTTGTCGGAGTTTTCTCTCCCTGAACTATTTCAATTTCTGGATCAAGGCAGCAAAACCGGATTGCTGACCTTGCGATTCCTGACAGAAAATCAGGAGAAACGAGTACGCCATGTACTATTACATCAAGGTCGCATTGTCGCTGTGACCAATCGATTGGATCATCAGTGCTTGCTCGCCATGATTGTCCAACGAGGCTGGATTAGCCCAGAAGTGTTGCGAGAGCAGGTGAACCGTTGTCCTGCGAATATTCCGATTGGTTTATATTTAAAGACTCAATCGTTTCTCCAGCCGGAACAACTCAGACTGTTGTTCCACGCTCAAGTTCTACGGCAAGTCTGTGGTTTGTTTCGGCTGAGAGAGGCTCGATTTAAATTTGATACTAAAGCGACTTTGCCCACGACGGAAATGACTGGCTTAAGCCTCAGCGCCACCGAAGCCACTTTAATGGGTTTACGAGTGTTAAGAGACTGGGTATTATTAGCAAACAAACTGCCAGAACCAACCTCCGCTCTGTCGAGGGTAGTGATTGGCAAGCGTCATCTGCGCTTGGATTCGGTGGAAGGGCAAGTTTGGCAGCGATCAAATGGCTCGATTTCTCTGAATACAATGGCAACTCAGCTCAAACAACCCATAGAAATAATTCAACAAACGGCATTCCGACTGATTAGCGTGGGTTTAGTCCAAGAAGTCCCAATGATGACGGCGGCGTCTCGTTCTAAAGCAATGGCAGAAGATGTCTTAGAGCCTGTAGCTGCTGGAACTAATCACGGCAGTAAAGAGGAGAATGGTTCTGAGGTTAGTCCTTCCTTTATGCAAAACTTGCTGGGTTTCTTGAGGAGCAGCAAGTAACGGTGGAAATTATGCGTCTAGTTGTTACGGGTACAGTGGGTGCTGGCAAGTCTACCTTCATTCGCTCAGTTAGCGAGATTGCCGTAGTTGATACGGATCGAATCTCAACCGATCAAACTACTGAGATTAAGAAAAAAACAACCGTAGCGATGGACTTTGGACGCTTACAATTTGCCCCAGAAATGGCATTGCATCTCTATGGTACACCCGGACAAGCTCGCTTCGATTTTATGTGGGATATCTTGATTCGCAAAGCCCATGCTTATATTCTTTTGGTGGATGCTCATCGACCTAGCGATTTTCGCTCAGCCCGTAAGCTGCTGGCGTTTATGAAGCAGAGGGTAGATATTCCCATGCTAATTGGCTTGACCCATAGGGATTGTGAAGGCGCTTGGTCTGAAGAAAATGTGGCGATCGCTCTAGGGTTTGTGGATGAAAAAACTCGTCCACCTTTCGTCAGCTTAAATGCGAATGAAAAAGATTCTGTTATTGATACTCTAATTGTCTTAATTGAACATTATTTAAATTGTGTTGTTAAAACCTAAGAGGTTAGGCATTTTTAATTCTTTTAAATAAATAAATTTTATAAGAAACTAAATTTAAATCACTATATTTAATTATTGCCAACGCCAGAAGCAACAGAAGGCAGATCCCATTTTTGTCAATCATTATGGATTGTGTGAGCATTTTGTTCATATCTAGAAGTAAGCTAGCCAGATGTTTATGCTTCATGTAGGCTTCGGCGTCCTTGCTACTTGGACTAACGTGACAGGATCATGCTGAAAAAATTAAGACTATCGGCTAATATGAATAATTGTTAAGCTATAATCTTATTAAGAAAATATAAAATTCAGCTAACTTCCTTTAAAGCTTCAACACGTCCTGCCTGATTGAAGTCTGCGCTGATGTTCTTAAAACTGTCCTTTTAAAACTATGGCTATTACAGGTTACTTATCTGATTTGTCTGTTCCCGAACTGTTTCATTTGATTGAACAAGGCAAAAAAACCGGGTTACTCACATTACGCACCAGATCAACCAGCCCATCCATTCCCTATTATGTATGGGTTCACCAAGGTCGTATTGTCGCGACGGCTAATCGCTTGGATGGTCAAGGTTTAATCGCCCTGATTGAGCAATGCCAGTGGGTGAGCGATCGCGTAGTAGCCAAGTTAGTCCAATGGTGCTGTCCGACAGGAAAACCTCTGGGATTGTGTCTCAAAAATCACGGTGTTTTACAAACCGAACATCTCAAGCAGTTATTCCAAGTTCAGGTTTTACAGCAAATCGGGACTCTGTTCCAACTCAAAGATGCTCAATTTAAATTGGAGCAGAATGCACCCCTACCTGGGCGAGAAATGACGGGGTTGAGCATACCCGCCACCGAAGCCACATTAATGGGATTACGGGTGCTGCCAAACTGGGATACCTTAGCTGATAAATTACCTGATCCCAATAGCGGTTTAATCAGTACAAAGACAGGTCAACTTCGTTACCGATTAGATCCAGTCGAATGGCAGATCTGGGAGTACACTAAAGGGACAGTTTCGCTGAAAATGATTGCCAGGGAACTACGACTTCCGATAGAAAAAGTTCAGCAAATTGCTTTTGCCCTGATTACAGTCGGTTTAGCCGAAGAAGTGCCGTTATTCATGGGAAATCTACCCACTCAATCCGTTGAACCCTTACCCGCGCAATTGACGGAAGAATCGGGCACTAAAACGCTCAGTCAATCTTTCGTACAAAACGTTATGAGTTTTTTGCGGAACAGTAAAGCCAAACCAATATCAATTGGAACTTAATGGCGGGTTTGTCGGGGCGGGTTTCACAACTATCCTTTCGGTTTTAACTAGATTTGACTAAACCCGCCCTCCGGATTTAGGCTGACGGCGCTGTTGCTACTTTTACCATTTCCTCTGGCGTCAAATACGAATGAATGACTTCACCATCTCGAAACCACACAATACGCTTCGTCAAACGAGCGACATCCGGTTCGTGAGTCACCATCACCACTGTAATTCCCTCCTCATTGAGTTGGCTAAATAACCCAATTACTTCAGCCGTGGTATGAGAATCCAGCGCCCCGGTTGGTTCATCTGCTAAAAGTAATACGGGTTGATTGACGATCGCGCGGGCAATGGCTACTCGTTGCTGTTGTCCACCAGACAGTTGATTGGGCTTATTCAACTGGCGGTTTTCCAACCCTACTCGCTTTAAAGCACTCATGGCGCGATCGCGGCGTTCTTGGGGGGAAATTCCAGCATACACCATGGGCAACATCACATTTTCCAAGGCGGTGAGTTGGGGTAGCAGGTGAAACTGCTGAAACACAAAGCCAATCTTGACATTGCGAATCCCAGCTAATTGAGTATCATCAAGATGAGAAACATCCACACCATCTAGGTAATAGCGTCCAGACGTGGGTTGATCAAGACATCCGATAATATTCATGGCGGTTGATTTGCCCGAACCCGACGCCCCCATAATTGAGCAGTATTCACCTTTATCTATGGTTAGATTCACTTGGCTGAGGGCTTTGACTTCTGTATTACCCGTACCATAAACCTTAGAGATATTTTCTAGACGAATAATGATGGGTGGTTCAACTGACGTTGAATGAATCGACGATGGAAAATTGATAGAATCGTGCATAAAGCTCTACGGTTAATAAACAAGACAATTGTAGGGGCGGGTTTAGGAATTCAATTATGTCTTCACCGATAACTAAACAACAAAACCCGCCCTCCCCACTGATAACGGAACAACAAAAGCCTAAATAGTATTTTTGGTTTATAATCATAATATTTCATCTGTAGGGGCGGGTTTAGGAACTCAATTATGTCTTCACCGATAACTAAACAACAAAACCCGCCCTACCCAATGATAACGAAACAACAAAAGCCTAAATAGTATTTTTGGTTTATAATCATAATATTTCATCTGTAGGGGCGGGTTTAGGAACTCAATTATGTTTTCACCGATAACTAAACAACAAAACCCGCCCTACCCACTGATAACGGAACAACAAAAGCCTAAATAGTATTTTGGTTTATAATCATGATATTTCATCTGTAGGGGCGGGTTTAGGGACTCAATTATGTCTTCACCGATAACTAAACAACAAAACCCGCCCTACCCACTGATAACGAACAAAAGCCTAAATAGAATTTTGGTTTATAATCATAATATTTCATCTGTAGGGGCGGGTTTAGGAACTCAATTATGTTTTCACCGATAACTAAACAACAAAACCCGCCCTCCCCACTGATAACGGAACAACTATAGATAGACTGGGTAAATTCAATGCTGAAAAAACTGAGAGGTGGATTTTTAATGGGAATTGGCTATATGCTCTCCCCGTTGTCTTGGTGGAATGACTTATTTTTTAATATGCCCATTGCCTATCTTTTTGCCTATTCATTCAGTTGGATTTTTCCTGACCTGTTTTTACCGCTTACCGCTGTTGGTTACTGGCTCTCAAACATTCTCGGAATTTTGATGATGCATAGGGGAGCCACAGATATGTTTTTTGAGCAAAAGCAGCGGAATGCTAAAAAAGATTTACTTATTGGTTTGGGTACATCAACGGTTTACACCTTAGTTGTTTTAGCACTAATGTATTTCCATGTTCTCGAATCTCCCGTATTTTTAGTAAATCAGTAGAACGGTTTTGTTCATTTATCGGTGAGGTGGATCAGGTTTTGTTGTTCATTTATCGGTGAGGTAGGGCGGGTTTTGTTGTTCATTTATCGGTGAGGTAGGGCGGGTTTTGTTGTTCATTTATCGGTGAGGTAGGGCGGGTTTTGTTGTTCATTTATCGGTGAGAGATCGGAAGAG
>NZ_JAVJQP010000194.1:0-32846 GCF_040218875.1 Coleofasciculus sp. D1-CHI-01 | reverse complement strand
CCTACGATTGTCCCTAAACCCGCCCCTACGATTGTCCCTAAACCCGCCCCTACGATTGTCCCTAAACCCGCCCCTACGATTGTCCCTAAACCCGCCCCTACGATTGTCCCTAAACCCGCCCTTACAATTGACTGATGAATTACGACAAACTCGATCCAGAACTTGATCACACAAAACTTTATCTGAGTCCTGAAAAAGATGAACTCTTTGAAAAAGGAGTGTGGCCCAAACCATTTGCTTTTAACCAGGATGTGGTCAATATTTTCGATAATATGATATCCCGCTCCGTCCCTCTGTACCAAGAGGTGCTAACCTGTGCGGCTCATTGGGCAAGAGAGTATTATCAACCGGGAACGCGGATTATTGATGTGGGCTGTTCTACGGGGACATTTTTGGAACTACTGGGACGTTTCTTGAAGCAAAACGCTACGCTGGTTGGGATTGATAATTCTCAACCTATGTTAGAGAAAGCCGAGCAGAAGTTAGTTCAGATTAAACAGATACATAAGATTGAATTCATCTGTGACAAGGCAGAAAACTGTTCATTTGAGAATAGTAGCGTTGTCGTGATTAACTACACGTTGCAATTTTTGCCGCTACAGGTGCGTCAACTCTTGCTGCGAACTATCTCCGAGGGATTGGTTCCAGGAGGCTTACTATTCGTAAGTGAAAAGGTCAAGTCGCCCTATCCCCAATTTCAAGAGACAATCACCCGACACTACGAAGCCTTTAAAGCTCATAATGGTTATGCCCGTACTGAAATCGAACGTAAAAAGGAGGCGCTAGAGAATGTTTTAGTGCCTTTAACCGAAGCCCAACAGGTGCAAATGTTGTATGATAGTGGCTTTAATAGCGTTGATTCACTAATTAAATTACATAACTTTATTTCTTGGGTGGCTCTCAAGTAAGAGGTGATTTATACGCATAAATTAATTATAGTTGGATGGGAGGCGAGGAACCGATATGAGTTATCGAGAATTTACATGGTCAAAGGCAAAACAAGATTTTGGGTTACAGACGATTGAGGGCGATCGCTTTTTTCCGGTTCTACCCGAAGTGCAGCCTAGTTCGCTCTTGCAGGAAATCCTGAAGCGCAATATTCCCTGGGCGATCGCGGTTGGCAATGAAAAAGCCCGTTCTGAGGCGATTATTAATCCAATTCTGTTGGAAGTTAAGCAAATCTTAGAGAAGAAAATCAGCGTTTTTTCAGGAGAAGACTTTAATGTAGATCCCGGAGCTGGACTCAATGGCACTTGTGACTTTTTAGTCAGCAAATCACCAGAACAAATTGCGGTGGAAGCTCCGGTTTTGGTTGTCGTGGAAGCGAAAAAAGAAGACCTTAAGCGAGGGATGGGACAGTGTTTGGCAGAAATGGTGGCGGCACAACGCTTTAATCAGGCAAATCAACAAGTAATTCCCACGATTTATGGCAGTGTGAGTACAGGAACAGTTTGGCGGTTTCTCAAGTTAGAGGATAGTATTGTTACGGTAGATTTTACGGATTATCCTGTTCCTCCGGTTGAACAGGTTCTCAGCATTTTAGTTTGGATAACGAGTAACAACTCTGAAAAAGAAACGGATTAAGTATAGGGGCGGGTTTAGGCACTGTAGGGGCGGGTTTAGGCACTGTAGGGGCGGGTTTAGGGATAATTGTAGGGGCGGGTTTAGGGACAATTGTAGGGGCGGGTTTAGGGACAATTGTAGGGGCGGGTTTAGGGACAATCGTAGGGGCGGGTTTAGGGACAATTGTAGGGGCGGGTTTAGGGACAATCGTAGGGGCGGGTTTAGGGACAATTGTAGGGGCGGGTTTAGGGAATCAATTCAGCTAGTCACCGATAAATGAACAACAAAACCCGCCCTCCCCACCGATAAATGAACAACAAAACCCGCCCTCCCCACCAATAACGGAACAACAAAACCCGCCCTCCCCACCGATAAATGAACAACAAAACCCGCCCTCCCCACCAATAACGGAACAACAAAACCCGCCCTCCCCACCAATAACGGAACAACAAAACTCGCCCTCCTCACCAATAACGGAACAACAAAACCCGCCCTCCTCACCGAAAACAGAACAACAAAACCTGCCCTTATTTATGTAAAATTTTATCTATGTTTTAATATAAGACACAGAGATTATATGTACGTGGTGCTTGATTTAAATAAATAAACCATGATAAATCCTAATATCGGTTATCTACCCCCTGATTATCTAGACCGCTACCCCGAAACTTTAGCACGAGAGGAAATTTTATCAGTACGTCAAGAGCGACAATCAAAACTATTCGCCCCTCAAATGAGTCAATATCGCGAAGCGGTGCAGGCGGTTCAGGACATCCACAGTGATTGGTATGACTTCTCTGATGCTGTGGTTAAAGTGGGTCGTGCTGAGGAACTCACCGCCGCACAACAACAGCGATTTTATCACTCATTACAAGCGTTTTGTCCTTGGAAAAAAGGCCCCTTTGAACTGTTTGGGATTACCATTGATGCTGAGTGGCGTTCTGACTGGAAATGGGGGCGAATTTTGCCCCATATCCATTCCCTGAAAAATCGCCGGGTGGCGGATATTGGCTGTCACAATGGCTATTTTATGTTTCGCATGGCGGATCAGGAACCGGAGTGTGTGATTGGGTTTGAGCCAGTTCCTAAGCATTTCTGGAACTTCCAGCTTATCCAAAACATTGTTCAGCAACCGATGCTGACGTTTGAGTTATTGGGGGTTGAGCATATCGATTTTTATCCGAATTTCTTTGATACAATTTTTTGTCTAGGAATTCTTTACCATCATCGAGATCCGATTAATTTGTTGGGAAAATTACGGCAAGCCCTAGCACCTAAGGGAGAAATTATTATTGATTGTCAGGGAATTCCGGGCGAACTTCCTGTGGCGTTGACTCCCCGTAAGCGCTATGCTCAAGCACGCGGAATTTGGTTTTTGCCCACTCAATCTTGTTTAGAGAATTGGCTAGTACGGGCTGGTTTTAGTCAGATTCACTGTTTCTTTGCTAAACCTTTGTCCGTGCAGGAACAACGCCGCACGCCTTGGGCAAATATTGATAGTTTACGCGAATTTCTGAATCCTGATGATTTATCTGTAACGATAGAAGGGTATCCCGCACCCTGGCGCTATTATGTAATTGCTCATAAAAATTAATCAGGTTGGCAACAGCAAATCAACGTCCAACAAAAAGATAGTCTTTGCTCCAGAATCTTGAGGAATCACTGCTACATGACGGGCAATATTTACCGTATCAGAACGACGATAAGATTCCGGTAAAAGCCGAATCGCTGAAAGTGGTACATCTATTAAAATAGGCGCGTCAGCGACAGGAACACCATAGAGTTCACCCGTTTTATTTTGCATCGTTACTAGATATCCTCCCCCATTGGCAGCTTCCGGTAAACTCTCTTTGAAAAAGCGTTGATATAAATCGATAACCGTAATTTCTTCTTCGCCAGAGTGGGTGACTCCCACCTGATTCGTCCCACTTCCATGAACAGGGGCGCGATTCAAGATTTTGTAGACGGATTCAATTGGTAATGCTAGATTCAAGTTTCCCAGGGTAAAAAGAATTAATTTTAATACTTGTTTCGTTTCTTTTGTCGTTTTTTCGGAAAGTACGGATTGATTTTCTTTGGATTGAGTATTCATGACATTACTGTTCATAACAAAAATATTCCTTGAGACAACAAAAATTACAGTTGATGGAGAGGGCGTAGGTCGGTCAGTGGTGTTCTTACTTTTGGTCGGGATCTGGAAAACCTCTCTCCAAACCTCTCTCCGAACCTCTCCCTAGCCCTCTCCTACAAGGAGAGGGAACCGATCAAGGTATTGCAGAGTTTTAAGCTTAAGATGACACAAATGCGCGTCGGGGCTACCCTACGTTTTTTCACCTAATGACAAAGGACAAATGACTAATGACAAATGACTAATGACTAATGACTAACAAGACTATTTTCGCGGATGATATCGTTCAGCGATCCAACAAACTCTTGTTCCAAATAAGGCTTAGTAAAATATCCACTCGCCCCCAACTGCATCGCTAACCAGCGATGTTTTTGACTGCTGCGAGAGGTTAACATAGCAACGGGAACGCTGGACAATTGCGGATCTTGACGCCGTTGACTGAGAAACTCAAATCCATTCATATTCGGCATCTCAATATCACAAACCACTAACTGCACCGATGCACTTTGCTGCAACTGCTCGATCGCCTCTCGCCCATCCCGCGCTTGTAATACCCGAAAACCTGCTCGTTCCAGGGTTAACGCCAGGGTTTGTCGCAACGCCACCGCATCATCGACAATCAAAATTGTCGGTACCTGCACCGTTCTGCTGAGAGTAGTTGCATCCCCTGAACCGATAACCGTTTCGTCTGAATCCGCTTTCGGTACAGGCGTCGCCGTTGGCGTCGTTGCTTCATGGGCAAATTCCAACAGCGCAATCCCATCAATCACTGGAATTACACTCCCATCCCCCAAAATCGTACAGCCGTAGGTATAACTAGGGGGAGAAATCGCCGCCCCAAAGGGTTTAATCACCAATTCTTGTTCTGTAACCAGACGCTCCACTTCCACAGCAAATACCTGCTGATCCTGACGCAATACCAGCATCGGTAATTGCCATGTATCGGGTGCAGACACGGCACCGAAGGCTTGACCGGACAAGCTTTCCGGTAAGGGGCGCTGATAGTCCAACAGTTCCCCTAATCGATACGTCGGTACTAATTGTCCCCGCCAGTGCAGAAACCGTTGCGCCCCGGATTTTTTCACTTGGTTGGCTTTGGGAATGATAATTTCTTCGATACTGTCCGAGGGTAACGCTAACACCGTCGTACCAATGAAACAGACCAATAATTTAGCGATAGTGAGAGTTAAGGGTAGACGCAGCGTAAACGTCGTCCCGCCTCCCGGCGTTGAGGTTACAGAGATTTTACCTTTGAGCGATCGCAACTGAGTCCGCACCACATCTAACCCCACCCCTCGTCCCGATAACTGACTCACTTGCTGGGCGGTGGAAAATCCTGGCTCAAAGATAAATCCCCACAAACGCGCCTCTGAGGTTGTCGCCAGTTCTTGATCAGATAATAATCCTAACTCAACCGCCCGACGCCCAATTCGCTCGGCATTTAATCCTTGACCATCATCCCGGACTTCAATAATTGTTTGACTTCCCTTGTGATACGCCCGAATTTCCATCTGTCCCGATTCTGCTTTCCCCCGTTGACGCCGAATCTCAGCAGACTCAATTCCATGGTCAAAGGCATTTCGGAGTAAATGCAGCAACGGATCATAGAGCTTTTCTAACACCGCTTTATCAACCAAAACCCCTGTTCCGGTTAATTTCAAATTCACCCGTTTGTGATACGTGTTAGACAGTTCTCGTAATACCCGGGGAAACCGATTCAACACCTCCCCAATCGGTAACATCCGCGCCCACATCAACTCATCCCGCAAGTGGTTGAGCATTTGACGCTGCTGTTCCGTGGTTTGATCGGATTTCTTGGCAAATAGGGCGATATCATCAACCGCTTCTTCAAGCTGCACCATTTCTTCTAAGATCCCTTGGATTTGGGAATAGAGAGCGCCGTAGCTATCCATTTCCAAGGAGTCAAAATCCGCTAATGTCTTCAGCGTTCCATCAGGGGCGCGATCCGAGTTCTGAAATCCCAGTGATCGCCCATTACCACCTTGGGACATTGGACGAGCCATCGCCTCCGCACCCGCCATCCTCCCATAGCTGTACCGTTCCGGCGCGACTAGCATCTTATCGGATAAATTTTGCAATTTATTCACAATCTGCCCAAATCGCCCAAATCGATCCAGCAAGGCTCGCACTGATCCCTGTAATTGCTGATTCTGGAGTGATAACCCATTGCGGTTAATCGCTAATTCCCCAACCAAGTTATTCATTCGTTCCAGTCGATCTAAATCCACCCGCACGGATAGAGTCGGCGTGGGGGCTGGTGAACGAGGAGGAGTCGATGCAACGGGATTGTTGCTTGTCAGCTTATTCGATGAAGACGCGGTGAGATTACGCTGAGCCAATGGATTGGAAACCAACGAATTCCCCTGAAACAGGGTTAATTGCGACGCCTCTTCCAGGGCGGGAAGTTGATCAAAAACTTGCTCAATCGATTGAATCGCAACATCCAGGTTGATCGGTTCAGTCGGAACTAATGCAGAGGGTTCAAGTACGACATCCGCTTCGATGTCGGTGACGGTTTCGGGAGTAACCTGGAGGTATTCTTCTGTTTGGGCGAATATAGAAGTCTCCTCATTAACTTCTTGTGTCTCTAAAATCTCCTCACCGTTAGACGTGCCAAAAATATCGTCTAAAGAAGGAATTGATGATGGTGATTCTGCTTTGGCTGGCAGGTTATACGGTTCAGTCTCTTGAGAAAACAAATCGGCGAGTAAAGGAAGCGTTTCCGGTGACGCCGCGATCGCATCCTCCTCGGCAAAGGCTTCAATCGGTTGCCCAACCGACTCTTCCACGTCCACCGAACCCTCGGTTAGTGGCAATCCCAATCCCCAATCACTCGTTTCCCACTCCCCGGAAGCCGTTGGTGCGGGAGATTCAGCCAGGGCAATTAAAGCCTCAGACGGACTTCCTCCCGTCGTCTGTTCACCAGAGAGAACCGCTTGACGGCTAACTTCAAAATCCGCTAATGCTAATTGAGTAATCTCTACAACCCTGTCCGGGTGAACCTCTAACGCCTGTTGAGCCGTTTGTGCGATCGCGCCAAATCCGGGCAAGTTTAAGAACTCAGCAAATCCGGCAAACACTTCAATTTGGGCGCGTAATTCTCCAGCCACTTCATAGTCTTGAGGATTCGCTACCACGGTAGCTAGACGAGTCAACCCTTCAGCGACATCGACTTCAAAAATCGACACCGCCATATTGATCCCCAATTCAGCGGAACTGGGCATATAACTATCCGCCTGAGTCAGAGCATCTCCCAATCGTGCCTCAATTTGGTCAAAAATGGGAATCCCCGTGGATATAGCCGCGTCCACGTCAAAGGAACCGGTGGTAATTTGCGATTTCAGCGGCAAACTCAGACAGTCATAAGCTTGCAGCAGTTTATTTTCTAGCTCAATGTCAATATCTACAGTATCACTATAAAGTGCCTTAAAGATATTTTCCAAGCGGTGAGCTAAAGTCGCGATCGCCTCTAATTCAACACTGGCTGCGCCCCCTTTTAACGAGTGAGCCGCTCGCATTAATTCGTGAACTTTGGCAATGCTACGCTCCTCTCTAAGATTTAATAACCCCGTTTCCAGGATCTGTAAAAGTTCTGGCGCTTCGGCAATAAAAAACTGATAGGCTTGGTCACGAATATCGGGATTAATTGCCATACTTTTGTCCTTTGTCCTTGGTCATTGTTTGTAGTAAGCACTTTAGTGCTAGAAGCGCTAAGGCGCTTACTACGAAACTAATTCAACTTAAACTGACCCACTTCTGCTTGTAACGCTTGCGCCACTTGTCGGAGTTGTTCAAATGAGTACGATACGTCACTAGCTCCTGTGGATGTTTGAGCCGCAATATTTGCCACTTTTGTCATGGTTTCCGTCACCGATTCAGAGGCTCGTGTCTGAATTAATGTGGCTTCGGTAATCGCTTCAACCAGGTCACTAATCTTGTTAGATACAGAGGTAATCTTGTTCAGCGAAGCGCGGGTTTCATCCACAAGTTTTGTACCCATAACCACCTGTTCTGTCCCGGCTTCCATTGCGGTTACCACCTCGTTGGTTTCGGCTTGAATTGCCGCCACCAGCTTTTCAATTTCGCTCGTCGCATCAGCAGACTGTTGAGCCAGCGATCGCACTTCGTCGGCAACCACCGCGAACCCTCGTCCTTCTTCCCCGGCGCGGGCTGCCTCAATGGAGGCGTTGAGCGCCAGCAAGTTGGTTTGGGCGGCAAAGGTGCTAATCAGGTTAACAACCGTGGAAATCTTTTGTGACGATTCACCCAAGTGTTTGACTTTTTTCGCCGTTTCTGCTACTGTTTCGCGGATGGCGAGAATCCCGTCTACAGTACGGTTCATCGCCTGGTCTCCTTCTTGTACCATCTCACCCGCTTCTTGCACAGCCGTTAACGCTTGTTCGGCGTTAGCCGCGACCATTCGCACCGACTGAGCCATTTCCTGGGCGCGGTCAAGGGCGACGGAAATTTCTTCGGCTTGATGCAGCGCTTCTTCGGCTAGGGATTGTACCGCCACTTCATTACTACTCGTAGTATCCACCACTTGACCCGCCGCTGCTTGCACCTGGGTAACAATTTTCCGCAGGTTAGCAACCGTGGCATTATAAGAGTCTGCCACGGTACCGATTTCATCTGCAGTGACTCGTGCGCGAATGGTTAGGTCACCTTTACTAATCGGGTCTACCTCCTTAAGCAGTTCCAAAGCTCGTTGTTGCAACCCTTCTTTCAGTTGACGCTGTTCTTCCGCCAGGTTTCGGGTTTGGTCAAGTAGAGTGAGTCGGTCAAGGGACAGTCGCATCTGGTCTGCTAAGCGTTGGAGAAAATCAATGTCCCCAGGTTGCCATTCGTAGGACTTTTGGCAGTGGTGAACGCTAAGTAAGGCAAAGGGTTGACCTTGCAACATCAGTAAAACATCCAGGGTAGACTTAACTTCCAGATGTTCCATAAATTTCATCTGTTCAGGCGCTAACCCGGCGGTGGCAACATTCGTAATTGCCACAATCCCGTCATCACTGTGAGTCGCTAGCTGTTTTGGCGACAAGGGGGGATATTTGATATTACTATTGAACGCATGAAACTGACCCGCCGTAACCGATTCAGCCGCCACCTCGCCACTGCCATCGGTGTTAAGCCGATAGACAATCACCCGATCCGCTTTATAGATTTTGCGAGCATTGATCACGGCAATGTCGAAGATATCTTGAATCGCTTGGGCGTCAAAGGAACGGACACTGGTAATTTCTGCCAATAAGTTTGCCTTTTCTGCTGCCAAAGTTTGTTGCTGCACCAGGCTGCCAAGCTGTTGAGCCATGTCGTTGATGTTTGCACCCAAGACAGCCATTTCGTCTTCTCCAGCCACATCTAGACGAGTATCCAAGTCTCCCTGACCAATTTGGGTCACCGCGTCGGCGGCACTCACAATCGGGCGGGTAGCGCGGTTAGCAATGGCGGCAGCTACCGCTGATACGAGTAAAGCGGTGAGCGCTGTACCACTGGCTAGGGCGAGAAGTAACTGGCGCTGCGGTTCAAACGCAATCTCGCTTGGTGTGGCAACCATGGCTGTCCAGGGTAGATCTTGTACCCCTTCCAGTTGCTGTTCGGGAGCGTAGGCTAATAAGTCTTGACTGTTTGCAACCGTATCTGTTGTCACTGTACTTCCTGACTTGCCTGCGGTTTTCAATTGCTCAAAATCAACAAACACCTCTGAGGCGCTCTTACCCTGAACATCGGGCTGGTTCGATACAAAAATTTCAGCACCGCCCTCAGACAAGTCCAGTAAATAGTATTCGTCACCGCCAAACCCGAAGTTAGAAATCAGGTCATCGAGAGCTTCTACAGGCATACGAGATCGGATGACGCCAATTAGCTTACCTGTGGCATCTTTCACAGGTGCAGCGGTATGAACCACAAATTTGCCACCGGATTCAGAGATGGTGGGGTTTCCAATATAGGGTTGATCCAGTTTGAGGGCAGCTTGAATGTATTCGCGATCGCTGTGGTTGCCTACAGGATCTCCCTGAGACTGTACAATTACATTGCCCTGGAGATCAAACACAGCAATGCTGTCATAGATTTTGTAGAAATCGACGTAGTTGTCGAGAGTGGCTTGTTTTTGAGCCAGAGTTGTTGATTCAAACAGTGCAGGATCGGTGATAATTTGCAGACTCGCCAGAATCTGAATATCCCCGTATCGTTCCCGCATGAAACGAATCACCTTATCTTCAATACCTTCAGCACGAGCGATTTTCGCGTTGCCAATTTCTTGAGCAATTGCTCGGTCAGCAAAATAGTAGGCAGTGATTCCGGTTACCAGTACAGGAAGCGTACCAATAATGATTGCCAATGCTGTGGCTTTATTTCGTAGATTTAGCCGTTGCCACCAAGAGGTTGATGATTGTGGTTTGGGAATGGTTTGAGTCTTTGCCTTGTATCCTCCCCCATCAGGTTCTAGTCGTTTGAGAGCGTTTGAGGTTTGAGTAGAAAGGCTGTGATCAGAGAGGGGATAATCCTTGAGTGCTGAACCATTATCATTCGGTGTCAGCTTGGAAGTAGCACCGTTATTATTTGTGGAGTTTGTATTAGATGATGTTTGAGTCATGATATGAACCTCATCGTTGAACATCAATAGGGTACGAGAGATATTACTCAACTCATCCGCAAGCCAAAAGAAAGTCTTGCGTTTGGTTAAGCAATACCGGATAGTGCTATGAAATTAAGCGGAATTTTTGGGGTTATATTTGTCAGCTATCGTCAATGGGCAGCGATGGAGTTTTGAGGAACTAACCTTGAGCATGTCATCAGTGTCACTAACCTCTCACTCCCCTCCCCCCATCTTTCCAATAAATCTGTGAAATCAGTGTTTTGACAAATGACAAAATTTACTGAATTTTGGGCATGGCTTCGGTAATAGCTGTGCCATCGAGAACGGCTAACATCTCACCACTGGATTTCACCCAATATCCCCGCAAAAAAGGAGCAAGTTCGGGAGTGACGGGAGCAGAGGGTGGGGATTGAATCCCATCGGGGTTGCACCATTCCATATCTTCGATGCGGTTAACCACAAGTCCTAGAATATGGCTTTTTACCTGAGTAGAGTTGTGCGATCGGGCACGAGTATGTAACACAATTGCGGTGTAGTTTGAAGCACCTGTTATTTGCTGATACCAAGGTGTGAGTCCCACCAGATGTCCGATATCCACCATCCAGAGAATCTCACCCCGCCAGTTATACACACCCATAACCCAAGCAGGTGTATGAGGAATGGGTACAATCTGACCAATGGGAATATGCAACACCTCCGTCAACTGTCTAACGGACAACAAAGCTGTTGTATCGGGTAGCAGATGAAACCGCAAAAACTGTTCTGTGTCACTAGCTACAGACGCCTGCGATCGCGGCTGGATCTCCATGGACGATGATAAGCGGTTTTGGGTTGATAAAGTGTCAGACATGGTAAGGAACTGTTTTGTTTGTAGTAGGCACTTTAGTGCCTTATCCGTGACTTATTAGCACTAAAGTGATGACTACGAACTGTTTTGTTTGTAGTAGGCACTTTAGTGCCTTATTCTTGACTTATTAGCACTAAAGTGCTGACTACGAACTGTTTTAATTAGGGGCGAATGAGCTGTTTAACTGTTCGGACAAGCTCATTTTGATCCACGGGTTTAGCCAGATAAGCATCTGCTCCCTGTTTCATTCCCCAAAATTTATCCATTTCACCTCCTTTTGTGGAACAAATAACGACAGGAATATTGCTAGTTTCAGCCGCCGTTTTTAATTCACGGCAGACTTCAAACCCACTGCGACCCGGTAGCACGATGTCTAAAATAATCACATCCGGTTTTTGCGTGCTAATTTTAGCCAAAGCCTCTTCGCCACTATGGGCAACCAAGACATTGATGCCACCTTGCTGTAAGCAACTGGTGATAATTTGCATATCCGTTGAGGAATCTTCAACAACTAGAGCTGTTCCCATGGTAATTACCTAATGAATACAAAAGAATTTGGTCAATGATAGTTAGTGTTCGCTTCAAGTTCATTCATCGTATTACTAACTCTGAACGATGAAGAATCAATAAACACCCTGTTTTATATGTTTATGGAGTACCGTGAGCAAATTCCTGGAATTTAAAGGTTTGCTCAAGAAATCCGAGGCTCCAACAAATTTGGCGTGAAGTCGATCCGCTGCCCCATCTTTTCCGGTTAAAAAGACAATAGGTGTGTTTTGAAAACAGGACAGTTTGCGTAATTGAGTACAAAGCTCATATCCGTTGACATTTGGCATCACCAGGTCTAAAAAGATTAAATCGGGTTTGCGTACCAAAAGCGTTGGAATGGCTCGCAAGGCATTTTCTACACCAAGAAATCGGTAACCTGCCGCCCCGATTACTTTTTCCATGGTGTGAATCACCCAACGACTGTCATCTACACAAGCAACCAGGGATTGAGTTGAGGTTGCGTTTGCGCTTGTGAGCGGTGTTTTCGGCACATTCGCTTTTCCAGAAGTGGGAGTAATACCCGTGGGATAAGCTTTAACCTTCTCTTTCCCTGGCTCTAAAACGCGCCGTGGCAAGACTTGTCGTGGCGAGACGTGCCGTGGCTCGTCTCTACTTTTTTCTCGGCTTTCCTGCTTGTCAGCACCAACATTTTTTCTATTCCTTGCCGTATTGGGAGTGGGTGCTGGTAAATCAGGAATATTAGTCAGTTCTACCCAGCCTGATTTCAGGTAAGGCATTAATGCTTGAGCAATGTCCCCAACATGCCGACGCTGTTTTACTGCTAAGTCACGTAATGTATGGTGTCTGTCGAGTAAGTTAGTTAACGTTTGGTAAACTTCGGCGGAACAATTTTTTCGTAACTCTTCCGGTTGTTTAATAACCGGAGCTTGATTGGGAGAATACTCTCCAAGCTGGGTATTGTGCCAAGTTTGCCACAAAGATTGGATTTGTGCGATCGCCTGATTAATTTCAATCAAAACCAGTTTCGTCGGTAACGAATAATTATGCTGGATTTGATGGGTTACTTGCTTCGCTTGCGCCAGATCGAACACAACCTCAGTCAGCACCGCACGAATCATATTAGCGGCTTGTTCGGGAGTGATTCGTCGCTGCTTGACCCATAGACACAATAGCTGATAGTCCCAGCACTTTTTAACATTGATACTGGCAAGATCACGCCCAATTGTGTCAGGATGAGTCAAATTTTTAGGGCAGTGAATGGCTAAATTACGATGCCACCGTCTCACCGGATGTACTCCTCCTGTGACATAGAGGATACCGCCTAGGTGCAGAAAAAAGATCCATTGGTGTCCCTTTGGATCGTTCAACACCAGTTCACCGCTAAACTGAAATCGCTGCAAGGTTCTAAGAGACCGAACTTGCTCTAGGGAAGAGAGCGTTGGAGTTGAGATTACAGAGGGAATTTGTCTAGCCGTCATCGGTTTTTTGCTATGACTAAGGGTTTAACAAAAGCCGGAAATGTCTAATAATGTTGGTGTTTTATACCCGCGTTAGACTTCAGTCGCTTTTGAAGGGAACATCACCCTGAAACCTTAGTTAGACAAAGTTTTTTCGTCTAAAAAAGACTATCTTTGCCAACTCTCAGAAGATTTTGAAATTTCTCTATCAGGGAACTAAACAGGAGTGCCATCACTACAGCACTCTGAGCGATATCAGACCTGGAATTGTAGATGCTGGTCTGATCAATGAACACCCTGTATCCCTACAATTAAGCTTGGAGTTCTTCAGCGTTATGCAATGAAGCCGTTGGCGCATTCAGTCATCCAAAACCTTAGAGATGCAAAATTAGTCAATCGCGAGTGGTAGAAGACCTTACTTGGTTCAACTCTTTTTGGAGAGAATTAAAATGTGCAGTTGGTTGGTTTGGCACGTTTGACTCCTGATCGGTCAGAGTTGAGTTTTTCGGTGTTGTCTTACACGTTAGACAACCTGTAATACAGACTAACTTACTTCCGTATGTTTGTCTAGAGGACTCGGAGATGAATTGACTATTTTAGGTAATTTTTCGACAAAGCTTTACAAAAGACTCAGTTTCCTAAAGTTCAGATTAGTCCTGAGTCATAATTGCTTTAGAAATACTAGGTAAATTAACTCAATCTATAATTCCCCTTAACCTTGACCATTGGTTTCACTAGCGGGGCAGACTCCAGGCATTAAAGCAGTAAACTTTTTATCTATTCAAGATATTATTTATAATTCAACAACATTGGCATCTTGAATTATTCTTGCTCGGTGTATTGTTAATATATCTTTACATTAAACGATAAAAAAATGGAGGAAATTACTGATATAGCAGAAAGGGGAAGCAATGTAGAGACGTGCCATGGCACGTCTGGAAGCTGAGGGAGTGATTTCCTAATCAACAAAGGACTAATAAGGAAATTTGAGTGTGTAGGGGCGGGTTTAGGGACTTCGCGCAAGCTGTTAATGATAACCTTTGGTTCAAAACCCGCCCTGACTACGTTTTACGACATCTAACCTTCGCTTAAATTCATTTGACCTCGAAATCCTGTAACAATGCGACTACCATCTTTGAGGATATGAATCTCCATTTGATCAGAAGCCCAGGTGATTTGGTCTTTTAATGCGGGATTAAATACACGAACGCGCTGATTTCGAGAGGAGACGGGTGAATCGGGAGAATTAATAGCCAAGGATTCAACAAAGGGACCATCGACTAAAATATCAAGTTGTCCTAATAACTCTTGTGCGCCTGGAGGAGCATCGGGTGATTGCAGTTCCCCTAACGTAAATCCACTAAATGACATGACATTTAACCCCGCCGCTTTGAGTTTATTAGCTAACTGCGCTAGGGCTGGCGCTTGCCAAAATGGTTCTCCACCAGAAAAAGTGACGCCTTGGTTGCGGGGATTGGACAAAATTTTATCCGCTAATTCATCAACAGCAATTAACTGGTTAATTTCAAAAGACCAGGATGCTGGATTGAAACAGCTAGAACATTCTCGTTTACACCCTTGCACCCAAACAACAGCGCGACAGCCAGGACCATTCACTTCTGACTCGTCAACGTACCCCATAATATTTAGATATCCAGGAGGAATGTCATTGGTTATTTGTCCTTTGTCATTGGTCATTGGTTATTTGTCCTTTGTTATTGGTCTTTTGTCATGATTCAAAGATTTGCACAACGCTTTCACTCAGTCGGGGCGGGTTTAGTTGCATCTGGGTGAGGTCAGAAAGGATAATAGTGAAAGTAGTCAGGGCGGGTTTTGAACAAAACGTTATCATTAACAGCGAGATGAAAGTCCCTAAACCCGCCCCTACAGACGTGCTATGGTACGCCTGGAACACTCAACGGGGAGCGCATCGAACGGGGATATTGGTTGCATCCTGAATTTTAGTGGCAAAGGCTTGTAAGACATCCCCACTCACTTGTTTTAATTGTTGTACAGGATAGGGACGTGATTCTGTCGGGGTATGATTACCACGTCCATCGAGTTGATGGGTTAAGGGTTTAGGGCGGGTGGGGGTGTTGAGTTGAATTTCATCGGGATGTAGCGATCGCACTAATTGCATGTAAGTGTCTTGACTGGTTTGATTCCAAGGGATTAACAGCATTGTTTGTAGTCCTATATGTCCTGGATATCCCTGACGAAACTCCTGGATACCTGTCCAGATTTTCTGCCAATCGAGTTCCATGACAGGACGATTCACACGCCGTAGTTGATCAGGATTCACCGCATCGAGTTTAACCGAGACTTTATCCGCCAAGGCTAACGCCGCCTGCACGTCTGGATCACCTAAAAGCGTGCCATTTGTCAAGACTAAGACAGGCTTGTGAGTCATTTCCTTAACCTGGGAAATAATCTCTGCCAAGTTGAGGGCTAGAGTCGGTTCACCATTACCACTGAGGGTTACCACATCGACATCCCAAGGCGCAAACGCTTGTAACTCTTGGATAATTTTTTCGGTAGGGACAAAAACTTGACGTTGGCTGGTGCGAACTTGAATTTCCCCTAACTGACAATAGACACAGTTAAATGAGCAAGTTGATTGGAGTCCAATGGGATCAATACCCAGCGATCGCCCGTAGCGCCAGGAGTCCACTGGACCATAGACGGAGGTGAATGTGGCGGTTGATTGAGGGGTCATAATTTTTCCTCCTGCGATTAGACGAGGATTCCTCACATCAGTTGGAATGAGGAGATTTCTCAATTATCCTACTCAGTCGCGACAGTTTGCCACTCCAATATGACAACTGAGGGAATTCTCAGGGTAGTTGTGCGATCGCCCTTCATCGGTAGAGACAGTGTAACCCCTGTCGCTGTCGGTAATTCGGACAACACGTCCTTGATATTATACTCACCCACATTCGCTGCCGGGGATTGGTCGGCGAACAGATCCTCAGCCTGCAAAACTTTACCTGTATTTGTCGTAATCTTTAAAGGTTGGGGATGAGCAAATTCTGCAACCCCAGGAAAACCAACCAAACGTAGGCTAATGTCTTTAGCTTCTCCGGCTTTCACCCGTTTGAATAATACGATTTGCCAAGATTGACCCGTTTTATCCTGCAAGGTATGGCGAGATTGATACAAAATCTGTCCGGGGGCTTCTTCGATTTGGCGGATAGAAGCGACGGCTGAGGGAGGGGTGAGGCTTCCCCAACCGATAACCATCAGCAGGACAAATGCACCCAGTAACAGTAGCCTCGATAGCCATCGTCGCATCCCACACCAGATATTGATTTGGGAGTTTGAGTTTTTAATTTTTAATTGTGCCATTTTTGATTTGTTCAAACAACTGTTCCAGAGACGCCATTGAGAGTTTCCCTTTGCCCAGAACCGATTAACCCTGGATTCTGTTCAAATTTAGTCCGTGCCATCTTAGACGGTAGGTTATCTGCATGGGCTGATTCACTCTGTATATGAATATATACCCAAATAGTTATTTTTAAAATAGGTATAGGGAAATTCATACCCCCTTTGCTCAAATCAGGGAAGTTCAGTGTCAAAGATGTTCATCGTTTATTGTGCTAGCGAAGCGAGAAGCCAGCTACATCGTCCTCGGAACTCTACTAGGTAATGAACGATATAGCAGGTTGGCAGTGTCGCGAGTTAGTAGAGGTAGTCCACTTGGTCAGCATTGCGCTATCCTAAAAGGAGTTAGCCCGGAAAAGAAAGATAAAGACTAGGAGGAAGGTATTATAGCTAACAAAGACAAGCAACGAATCAACCGTCAAATCAAGTCTCCTCAGGTTCTCTTGATTGATCATGAGAATAACAATCGCGGTTTGACTGATACTCGTGAGGCTCTACAACTGGCGAAAGATGTAGGTCTGGACTTGGTGGTAGTCTCTGAGCGCAAAGATGCTCCCGTGGCAAAAATTTTGGACTACGGGAAACATCAGTACCAACAAAAGAAACGCCAACGCCAAAGCTCTAAACCAACGCTCAAGGAAGTGAAACTGCGTCCCAATGTGGGCGAGTCTGATTACAGCTTACGCATCAATCGAGCTGTTGAATGGTTAAACAAAGGCGATTCCGTAAAGTTTCAGGTGCGTCTGCGGGGGCGGGAACATCAACATCGCGATCGCGCCACAGAACTGCTGGAGCGTGTGGTGTCTGATCTGGGTGAAGTGGGTAAAGTTCAGTCTTTTGATCGACGGGCACTGGTTGTTCAGATCGTTCCATCCTAGCTTTAACCCAAGGTGGTTGGTGAGATGAGTGCTTAATCAACGTGGCATTCATCCCAGATTAGTGTTACGGTGTAGAAAACGTTCCTACTATCTGCTAATGTCTAATCGCCCCCAACATATTTCAAACCTTAGCGGGATATGAGGTGATCAGCATTGGGTTAACCTGATAAAGGTGAGCTAGTGGGATGTTGAACTTAGGAGGAAAGTCTTATCGCTAAGAAACAGAAACAACTGATTAACCATAAAATCAAATCACCTCAGGTTTTGTTGATTGACCATGAAAACAACAATCGTGGCTTGACAGATACCCGTGAGGCGCTACAAGTCGCTAAAGATGCGAGTCTGGATCTAGTCGTCGTCTCTCAACGTAAAGACGCTCCCGTGGCAAAAGTTTTAGACTATGGGAAACATCAATACCAGCAGAAAAAGCGCCAACGCCAGAGTTCCAAACCAACACTTAAGGAAGTCAAGTTACGTCCCAATGTTGGTGACTCCGATTACGGCTTACGCATCAAAAGAGCGCTTAATTGGTTGGATAAAGGTAATTTAGTCAAGTTTCAAGTGCGCCTGAGAGGGCGAGAACATCAACATCGCGATCGCGCCAGGGAACTACTAGAGCGTGTGATTGATGACCTCGGCGAAGCGGGGAAAGTCCAGTCTTTTGATAAGCGATCGCTGATTGTTCAGGTGGCTCCCGCCTAGATTAGCCTTTTCACTCAGGGATCACTGAGATTATCTGTTGGTAGCTGTTTGGGATAAACCAGGCAGCTTCCTGCTATGTATTATTTTATCTTTACTTTTATTTAAAACAACGGCGATAAACATAAAGAAAGTTGGGCTGGGCATATTCCCAACGATAAAACCTTGTCCTTGAACGAAGTGAAGGAGCCGGAAGCGTCGTGGTAAAACGGCGACGAAGGAAGCCTGCACTGCACCCGTGGGGTTAGTATAGGAGAAGGCAATGGGCAATGGGCAATAGGCAATAGGGGAAAGAGATACAGGGTTTTAATGTAATCTCAGAAAAGACCTCCTAGGTTTACAACTCATTTGCAAATGCTATATACAGTGCTAGTTCAACACAACGGCAAAATTAATCACAAAATGAAGCTGTGATCAACCTTTGCTCTTTTATACTAGACATAGTAAGACTTTACAGAGTTGGGTTCAGGCAAACCAACAAGGATCTGACATTTTGTGTGAGGAACTAATCGTGAATCAACATCACCTAAGATTTTGGGGAAAAATAGGTCTATTGTGCCTAATTGCTGGTGCTATTCCGTGGGATGCCAATCTTGCTATTGCCAAGACAACTGAGTTAGAATTCAGGGTTCCAGAGGAAGCCACTCATCCCCTTAATAATCTCCACGTTGGACTTAGCGATCGCACGCCTCTATCCGCGACACCTCTGAAGCAGACGGGGACAACGGATCAACCGACTCATCTACAAATAGCACAAGAGGTAGAGAATAATAACTCCACAGTCACCTCTGTCTCAGATATGTTAGAACGCCTCGATTCAGAGTCATCCCCGATGGGACAAGTTACCTCAGTCTCCCAACTCTCCGATGTCTCTCCCGGAGACTGGGCGTATGAAGCCCTGAGAAGCTTAGTTGAACGGTATGGTTGCATTGCAGGTTATCCTGATGGCACCTTTCGGGGAAACCGCGCCCTGACTCGCTACGAGTTCGCGGCTGGGTTAAATGCGTGTTTGCAACAAATTGAACGGTTAATCGTGGGGACAGAGGTAGATGACACCGAGTTAGTCACATTAAGGCGACTTATTGAGGAATTTGAAGCCGAACTCGCTACCCTGGGCGCAAGAGTCGATAATTTAGAAGGACGAGTCGCCTTTTTAGAAGACCACCAGTTTTCCACAACCACCAAATTAAATGGTGAAGTTATTTTCTCACTCGTTGGTGCAACCAGTGATGAGGAAGATGCCAATATTATTCTGGCTGACCGAGTGCGCTTGAACCTAAATACCAGTTTTACCGGTCAAGATTTACTGATTACCGGCTTACAAGCGTATAACTTTGGCGGCGATATCACCGGGGCGGGTAGCGTTCAAGGGGCGTTATTTCCAGGACGAGACGCTTTTTTAAGTGAAGGTTCCACGAAACTCAGTTTTGAACCCCAGTTTCCCGAATTTAATCCTCAAGACTTGAGTGATAGTGCGGGTTCTAATGACGTTGAACTCTACAAACTCCTGTACATTTTCCCATCCGGAGTCAACAACTTAACCCTATTTGCGGGAACAGCCGCAGAAGCATCGGATGCTTTTCCAGCCATTATCCCCTTTTCTAGTGAAGGACAGGGGGCGATTTCTCGATTTGCTACATTGAACCCCGTTTTACGTGTATCTGGGGGAACATCCCAAACGGGTTTAGCCTCAGCTGCGGGGTTTATTTGGGGTATTTCTGATGCAATCGACTTGCGGGCGTTATACGGTAGCGTCAATGCGGCGATTCCGGAACAAGGTGGCAACAATATATTGGGTTCAGGTTTCTTTGGTGGGAGTACTGTCGCCTCAGCGCAGCTTACGCTCAAACCTAGTTCTCAATTTGATATTGGTCTGAACTATGCTTATAGTTACCACGACCTGAATATTATGGGTCTAGGATTAACTCGATTTTCCTCCAACCCGCTGAATATTCCTGGACGCACGGTTGATGGAGATGGTAATCCCATTGTTGGTGGGATCTTAGATACACCCGTTCACGTTAATTCCTTGGGTGCTACCGCAACCTGGCGTATTTCTCCGAAAATTTCGCTGACGGGTTACGGTGCTTATTTCTTTGTTGATGCTGTCGCTGGTGCAGATGCATCATCTGATTTCACGACTTGGATGGCGGGGTTACATTTCCAAGACTTATTTAAAGAAGGGAATACGGCGGGTCTAATTTTTGGACAACCTTTGCATCGGGTAGAAGCAGATGGTGAGGCTAACTTGACAGAACCCGGTGTTGACCGAGAAACGCCTTACCATCTAGAAGCGTTTTACAACTTTAAGGTTAGTGATAACGTCAGTATTACGCCAGGAGCATTTGTTCTGTTTAACCCAGAAAGCGATGGTAATAACGATACCGCTTTAGTCGGTGTACTGCGAACTACATTTACCTTCTAGTAGTTGACCCAACCTTGGGTTTCAACCCAATCAACCCATAGCGAAAGTCAGCACTAAAATGCAACTACTAACTCCCCAAAAGAACAAGGACACGGCAATGCCGTGTCCCTAAGATATCACTGATGTTCTAGAATAATTACGCGATCGCCATAGCGGGTTCGTGCCAACGCCCAACGGCTTTACCAATCACTGCCATTTCTGGGACTAAGCTATCAAAGTGATCTGGTGTCAGGGATTGGGGTCCGTCGGATAAGGCTTTAGCTGGATTAGGGTGAACTTCAATCATCAACGAATCCGCCCCGGCTGCGATCGCGGCTTTTGCCATTGAGGGTACATACTCAAACCAACCTGTACCGTGACTGGGGTCAATCATGATCGGCAAATGGGTGAGCGATCGCAATACGGGTAACACCGATAAATCCAATGTATTCCGGGCATATTTCCGGTCAAATCCTCGGACACCCCGTTCACACAGAATCACATTGGGATTTCCCCCAGCTAAAACATACTCCGCCGCCATTAACCATTCATCAATGGTTGCCGACATTCCCCGCTTTAATAATACGGGTTTATCCTGAGCGCCAACTTTTTTCAACAGGGAGAAATTCTGCATATTGCGGGCACCGACTTGCACCACATCGGCTACCTCAGCAATTTTATCCACATCGGCTGTATCCATGACTTCGGTAATGATCCCCAAACCCGAAGCCTCCCGTGCGGCGGCGAGTAACCCTAAGGCACTTTCTCCATGACCTTGGAAGGAATAGGGCGACGTCCGAGGCTTATAAGCACCTCCCCGCAAAAACTTAGCGCCCGCCGCTTTTACCCGACGCGCCGTTTCAACAATCATCTCCTCATTTTCTACCGAACACGGACCAGCTACCAGCACCACGGGATGCTGCTCTCCAAAGTGAACAGCTCCATCGGGTGTTGATACTACAACTTCGCCAGCTTCCCCATGACGATATTCGCGGCTTGCCCGTTTAAAGGGCTTCTCAACCCGCAGCACTTCTTCTATCCAGGGGCTAATTTCCTGAATTTGCAGCGGATCTAAAGCTGCCGTTTCACCGACTAAACCGATAACAACCTTGTGTTTACCAACAATCGGTTCAGGCGTTAGACCCTGTTCGCTGAGTTCCTGACTAATGCGATTGATTTCGGCTTCTGGAGAGCCGACTTTCATGACTACAATCATAAGTTTTAAGGTTTAAGTTTTCAATTTGATTGGGGAAGGGATAGGTTTTGACCCTTCGCTTTGTTAATCGGGGATGGTGTGTGAGTTCACTCTCCCTGCTCCCCCTGCTCCCAGACGTAGCATGCTACGTCTCTACATGGCTCCCCCTGCGTTCCTAGCAATAACCGAAAGAAAAAAGAGCTAGCTTTTTTTAGCCTCTCTCGCCTCACGCCATGCTGATGTGAGTCGTCCTAAGTTGGTTGTGAATTCTTGCCAACCCAGTAACGTTCCTGGACTGTCTTCCTCCCAGGATGCTGAAAGAACACCATAGGTTAATCCCAAAACACCTAAGCCAAAAAATCCCATACTTACCAGAACCACCGCTACATTGGGTAACTCGATCTCCAGGTTGACTACCGCAAGATAGCTCACCACAAATGAAAGCATTCCCAACGCGGTTGGAATACCGCAAAGTAGTGCCATACGGCGCACCATACGCTTACTCACCTGATCAGGAATAGTCATCGACTCAGGAGTAGAAGCCTTTGGTTGATCCGGTTTGGCTGGGGATTTCGCTTTACCTTTATTCGCTACAGGTTTAGCCTGTGATTGCGACTTTTTTTTTCGCTTTTGGCTCGGCTCAAAAGGTAAAGGCTTGCGGGAGGGTTCATCAGACATAAGCTTTAGTCGGTGTTTATCCGCGAATACCTAAGCGCTTAATCAAGGCTTGGTAATGTTCAGGATTGCCTTCACGCACATAACTTAATAAGCGTTTGCGCTGACCAATCATCTTTAATAATCCCCGACGGGAGGCATGATCCTTTTTATTGGCTTGCAGATGTGTACTCAAGCGACTAATGCGATCGCTGAGCATGGCGATTTGCACATCTGCCGAACCTGTATCGGTGTCGTGAATCTGATAGCTGTCAATAATTTCTTGTTTGCGTTCTTGGGTTAAAGCCATGGATAAATGTTCATTGGTATAATCCAGCAGTTTTTGATCATATCATTTTTCATGATTCATGGTATTCGCTCAACGAGCAAGCCAGCTAGATGGTTAATAATTAACGGCTTGAGCGACGAATATCCAGCCACTGCTGGAGTATAATAGCTGCGGCTTTGCGGTCGATCAGAGCTTTATGGCGAGAGGGCGATCGCTTCTCGGCATGAAGTAGCTGTTCAGCTTCAAAAGACGTTAACCGCTCATCCACATATTCTACGGGTAATTGTAGGGAAGCGCTCAAGCGACGGGCATATTTTTGCACCTGTCGCGCCTGGAATCCCAGCGTCCCGTTCATCGAATAGGGTAATCCAATCACCAGAACTTGAACGTCGCGTTGTTCGACGAGTTCTCGAAACTGGGATACATCCTGCTCAAAGGATGTCCGCTTGATTGTAGTCAAACCTGTAGCAATTAAGCCAGTACCATCGCATCCGGCGACACCAATTCGCTTACTGCCAACATCCAAGCCTAAGGCTGAGATTTTCTGCATCATATCAGTTAAAACTATGTCAGGGCGGGTTTAGTTACATCTGGGTAAGGTCAGAAACGATAGTAGTAAAACCCGCCCCTACACACTCACTACTCTCCTACTCCACATCTGTCGAATTGGCTGGCGGTGGAATATCTTTGTCCTTCAGCTTTTGTTTTGCCGAAGAATTGCCATTCACCTTAGACGCAGCATTAGGGTGCTGGGAGAGGGATTCCCACCAGGACATACGGCTGGGGATGGGAGTACGGGCTGGCTGGAGTCCCTGAAGCACTTCTGATAACTGTAACCCTTCTAATTTCTTGGCTTCCCGGATTTTATGCCAGACTGAACGAGACATGAGCAGAGTATGTTCGATTCTCTGAGCCTCTAACTGTTCCAGGTAGTCTTCTCGTTCCGGTTGATAGTCGGCTGAAGCCAGATGCAATGACTGGGCAGGATATTGTTGGGTAATCCGCGCCATTTGTGAGAATAACTCTGGATACAGGCAAGTGTAGGCAGGGTGAACAGTGAGCTGGGCTTCGTGCGCTCGACTCCCATCTCGGCAAAGGGTGAGTTGAAAATAACCAATAGCTGCTTTGCGCTGGGATTCAAACACATAAGCATTGATAACTTCCGTGCGATTGAACCACTGCTGTAGCGTCGAGACTAGCGATCGCATAAATCCTGTTTTAAAATCCTCGATATGACGGTCAAACACTTGACGCACTAACGGAGGCATGGACGCCGTATCTAGCTGATACAATAGTTGAGCATCAGCATTGCTCACCGGGAGCAAGTTGGGTAAATCGGGTTCGCGATCGCCTAGTTTAGCTAAGGTTTGAGCAGAAATTGACCAATATGTCAATTGGGCTAGAGGTTGAAATCCATTCCGCCGATATAGTGCCAGGGTATTTTTATTGTGGATATTGACTTCTAGTAACCAGGTGCGGGCTTCCCAGATCGTCTCGAAGCAATGGCGCAAGAGTGCCGAGCCGGTTTCAAGTTTGGCGGGTTTATTAATGGATTCAGGAGACGGATCGGGAGCAACTAACACCTGTTCCACTCGCCAAGTACTGCGAGTCCGATTAAAGGGTGACACTTTAATTAATCCTCGCAGCCGCTGAAATTGTTCAGCTACATAGAAACAAAAATCATACTGGCAAGGATTCGGAAACCAATTCAAAACCATCAGCAGCCCATACCAGCGTCGAACTTGCTGAAGCTGGCGGATGAAGGTTAACGAGCAGCTATTACACTCCGTATCTGTGGCTTGAGTCGTAAGCTGCTCAATTCTCTCCAAATCGCCGTATTGAATGGGGCGAATGACAGTCTTCGCGTTTTCCGGAACAGGTGAAGTCATGTTGAGTAAAGATGCTAGGAAGCCAACAGCAGACAAGACCAAGTTTTTTGCACTGTAGTATACAGCGACAAGATTCAAGTTACTGTCCTGCCAATATATTAACGATTTTCCCACTCTGTTCATCGGGAACAGGGAATAGGGAACAGGGAACAGGGAACAGGGAACAGGGAACAGGGAACAGGGAACAGGGAACAGGGAACAGGGAACAGGGAACAGGGAACAGGGAAGGTAGAGTTTTGAGTTAACCTCCTCATCTCCCCCCGCTCCCCCGGCTTCCCCCGCTCCCCCGGCTCCCCCAGCTCCCCCCATCTCCCCCAGCTCCCCCATCTCCCTCATCATCACTAGGGACTTTTTTCGTAAACATTTGTAAACTATAAATCATTGATGCTTGTATACTCGCAAACAACCATTGCCTTGCCGCATCTGAATTGGAATGCTGCGTCTTGCAACTAAGACAAGTCTGGGGTTTTCACCATTTTAGGAGTTTTTCATGAACCAACTGATCAAAATTGAGCGCTCTTTGTTGATAGGTCATATCGGGGCTATGGCATTTGGACTGGCAGGGCTACTGCTGGTGTTGCCTCACCCCGAATGGATTATGAGTTTACCGCCACAGGGACAAACCTTGTTTCAATGGTCTATGGCTGGGGGTGGAGTCGTCTACATTATTTTAGGAGCAGCAGCCGTTGCAATTTATGCCTACCGAACGCTGGGACTGTGGCAATGGTTGACGTTCATGGTTCCTGCTATTGTCATTTCCTTGACCAGTGAACTCCTGGGAACAAGTACAGGTTTCCCCTTTGGACACTATGGTTACTTAAGTGGCTTAGGCTATAAAATCGGGGGTCTTGTTCCGTTTACGATTCCCTTATCCTGGTTTTATTTAGGATTGGTGTCTTATCTATTGGCTCGTGCAGGGTTAGAGAGTAGAGTGGCGGCGAACAGGTCAGTCAGTTGGTGGCGTCACTTAGGTGCGATCGCGATCGGTGCTGTCTTACTCACCTCCTGGGACTTCGTTCTTGACCCCGCCATGAGCCAAGCCTCTGTCCCCTTCTGGTTATGGGAGCAACCGGGTGCCTTTTTTGGGATGCCGTATCAAAATTTTGCGGGTTGGTTAGGAACAGGTGCTGTCTTTATGGCTGTCGCAGCTTTATTTTGGCAGAAAACGCCAATGGCATTGTCTAGACGCCAATTGGGATTGCCCTTAGCCGTTTACCTGAGCAACTTTGTCTTTGCGGCTGTGATGAGTATCGGTGCCCAAATATGGGTTCCGATTGGCTTAGGGATCGTGTTAGGCGTTGTTCCCGCCGTGGTATTGTGGCAGATGGCAACGACTACACCCACCTCTAACACCCTCGAACAAGGACAACGCGATCGCACTCCAGAGGCGAAAGTGCCTGTGGCATCTATTAAGTAATTTGTCATTGGTCATTGGTCATTTGTCATTTGTCATTTGTCATACTCGCGGAGCGCCAAGCAAGCTACGTAAAGTCGGGGCGGGTTTAGTTACATCTGGGTGCAACCGAAAAGATAGTAGTGAAACCCGCCCCTACACAATTTCCCCCATCTTCCCCTGCTCCCGATAACTGGATAATTGATAACTGATAACTGATAACTGCTCAGCGATAACTGCTCACCGATAACTGCTCACTGATAACTGATAACTGATAACTGCTCACCGATAACTGATAACTGATAACTGCTCACTGCTCTCCTGCGTAGAATGGTAGTTGCCCTAATCCTATTACTGATCCAGATTCCCGCTACTTTAATCCTGCTTTCACGCCTGCTGAAAGGTCCAGGACGTCGTCCTCCCGTAGAAGCCAAGTCCCCTACCCCCGATCAGGTGGGGGCGGTTAGTATTGTGGTTCCGACTCTCAATGAACGAGAACGCCTCAATCCTTGTCTGATGGGATTAAGTCAGCAGAGTTACGAAGTACGCGAAATTATTGTGGTGGATAGTCACTCTACCGATGGCACACAGGAGTTAGTCAAAGATGCCCAAATCAAAGATCCGCGGTTTCGGCTGATGACCGATGACCCATTGCCACCAGATTGGGTGGGGCGTCCTTGGGCGTTGCATCAGGGCTATTTGCACAGTTGTCCCGATAGTCAGTGGATTTTGGGCATTGATGCGGATACGCAACCGCAACCGGGATTAGTGGCGGGGTTAATCCATATCGCTGAAACTTTAGGGTTTGACCTGGTATCTCTGTCACCGCGATTTATTCTCCACTATCCCGGAGAATGGTGGCTACAACCGGCGCTGTTGATGACGTTAGTCTATCGATTTGGTCCGACAGGGATTACCAGCAATCCCCCTGAAAGGGTGATGGCAAATGGGCAGTGTTTTTTGTGTCGCCGACAGGTTTTAAGCCAACTCGATGGGTATAGCAGTGCCAAGGGTTCATTTTCTGATGATGTGACTCTAGCCCGGTATGCCGCTAGCCAGGGATTTAAGGTGGGGTTTTTGGATGGTGCTAATGTGCTGAAAGTCCGTATGTATGAAGGCGCTTGGGCGACTTGGCAGGAGTGGGGGCGATCGCTAGATTTAAAGGATGCTTCTAGCCCAGGTCAACTCTGGAGTGATCTGTGGCTACTGCTGAGTACCCAGGCATTGCCTCTACCCGTGTCTTTAGTCGTTCTGGTGAGTTTGACCTTCGGCATATCTTCACCCATCCTTATGGCTGTCCTAGGGTTAAATCTAGGGTTATTGGTGATGCGCTGGGCATTAGTGGGCGCGATCGCCCGTTCTTATGATTTCACTTCATCCTCATCCCCCGCCGCTTGGCTATTTTGGCTTTCACCTCTGGCTGATCCCTTAGCTGTGCTGCGGATTTTCTTGTCCGCTAGGCAAAGACCAAAACAGTGGCGGGGGCGGATTTATGGCAGTTAGAGATGGGAAATGGGGGTGCACAGGGGCAGAGGAGACAAGGCAGATGGGGAATCAATTCAAACGTTGGTCAGGGCGGGTTTTGAACAAACGTTATTATCAATAGCGATAAAGAAAGTCCCATTACCCACCCCTACAAATCAGGGGTCAACACTCAAAACGTAGTCAGGGCGGGTTTTGAACAAAACGTTATCATTAACGGCGAGACGAAAGTCCCCAAACTCGCCCCTACACACTCAACACTTCCCCAATCCCTAATTACTCTTCATCACCAGACTTAACTTGGTCTACTCGTTCTAATTGCCAGAGAATCTGGTTGCCTTCACGCCGCACTCGCGAGACAATCCAGTTGCGCCAGGGCCAATGATCTCCCCGACTGGTAACGGCACTGGCATTGATATCCATTAAATCAGCTAGTTCAGAACTACTAATCAGATAGCCCTCACTGGCAATTTCATCAGCAATGCGTAGGGTCTCGATTAAGTTTCCCAGTTGGGCAACTCTAATTTCGCGGGGTAACTCGTCATTGGAATTGTTTGGTGAATCCGGTATTTCTATCATGGGTGTTTCTGATGTAGGAAGGCTCGATGGTACATCTTTGTAACCTACATCAAAAGTGGTCTTTTCATCTGATACCCCTGTTACGGGTGTCTCCTGGGGTAAGGTGGGAGAGGCGGAACTCCTTACTTCTACCAGTTGTGTTAGTCTGGGAAATTTGCCCTTGGCAAAGGCAGTTGCAATTTGATCACAACGTTCGTTGCCTTGATTACCACTGTGTCCCCGTACATATTGCCAAGTGACCAGGGGAGAATTGACCGCATCCAGTTTTTCCCATAAATCTTGATTTAAAACGGCTTTTCCCTGAGAGGTTTTCCAGCCTTTCTTTTTCCAGCCCTTAATCCACTTGGTAATGCCGTTCTTGACGTATTCGCTATCGGTATAGAGGGTAATCGGCTGCGTTTGTCCAGATCTCTGAAGCAGGATCAGGGCTTCAATCGCGGCGAAGAGTTCCATACGGTTATTGGTGGTTTGTGCCGTAGCCCCCCCAATTTCATGCACAGAACCATCGGTAAAATAGACAACTGTACCCCAGCCACCGGGTCCGGGATTACCAGTACAGGCTCCATCAGTATAAACACTTTTGATTTGACGAGTTACAGGCATTGTTTCGCATTATGATTAGACTCCTAACTGGTTGTAGCAGAGTTCTTACCCCATCGGCACAACAGGTGGTCAAGGGGGAGCTGGGGAGGCTGGGGGAGCTGGGGGAGCTGGGGGAACTGGGGAGGCAGAGGGAGTTGGGGAGGCTGGGGGAGCTGGGGAGGCAGAGGGATCTGGGGGAGCAGAGGGAGAGAAAGTGATCGAGTCCGTATGACTGTGTAGGTGCGGGTTTTACCCATAACGTTCCGGCTCAAACCACTACATGAACTAAACCCGCCCCGACTGATCCTTCGCTTCACTCAAGGATATGGTTTTGAGTTACGATCTCAAGTGACTATGATAGATAGTACAATTGTTCATCTCATTGGGGAACAGGTGATTGGGGATTGGAGATTGGGATTGGGGAAGTTTTGACCCTTCGCTTTGCTAGTCGGGCATGGCGCGTGAGTTAAGTCCCTCATCTTCCCTATCTCCCCCATCTCCCTCATCTTCCCTATCTCCCCCATCTCCCCCTTGTCTCCCTTACATCCTGAAGCCTCGTGAGTTACGAACCCCTCCATCACAAATATCGCCCTCAGACGTTTGCCGATTTGGTTGGTCAAGAAGCGATCGCGCAAACCCTCACGAATGCTATTCGTCAAGAGAAAGTTGCCCCTGCTTATTTATTCTGTGGTCCCAGAGGTACGGGAAAAACCTCGTCAGCGCGGATTTTAGCCAAATCCCTTAACTGTCTGACTACCGATAAGCCAACACCTCAACCTTGCGGAACTTGTGACGTTTGTCGCACGATCGCTCAAGGAACCGCCCTGGATATCACCGAAATTGATGCGGCGAGTAATACGGGTGTTGATAATATTCGCGAAATCATCGAACGCGCCCAGTTTGCCCCCGTTCAATGTCGCTACAAGGTGTATGTGGTGGATGAGTGTCACATGCTCAGTAGTGCGGCGTTTAATGCATTACTCAAAACCCTAGAAGAACCCCCTAAACATGTTGTTTTTGTCTTAGCCACCACCGATCCCCAACGAGTTTTACCCACGATTATTTCTCGCTGTCAACGATTTGATTTTCGCCGCATTCCGTTAGCGGCAATGGTCAAGCATCTTCAGTTTATTGCCACCAAAGAAACAATTAATATTACAACAGAAGCGATTACCTTAGTCGCACAAGTGGCGCAAGGGGGATTACGGGATGCCGAAAGTCTGCTGGATCAACTCAGCTTGTTAGCCGGAGAAATAACGGTTGAGTGTATCTGGGATTTAGTTGGGGCAGTACCTGAACAAGACTTGCTAGCATTGAGCCAAGCGATTAAGGATAATCATGCTCAATCCGTTCTCGACTGTTGCCGAAACTTAATGGATCGGGGGCGAGAACCGTTAGTTGTACTGCAAAATTTAGCTGGATTTTATCGGGATTTATTGATTGCTAAAACTGCACCCAGTCGTCAAGATTTAGTAGCTGTCACACCGCCAACCTGGAAACAGTTAGGTGAGTTAGCTCAATCGATGGATACAACGGATATTTTACGCGGACAACAACATTTAAAAAGCAGTGAAGTCCAGGTTAAAAACACAACCCAACCGCGCCTCTGGTTAGAAGTGACTCTGTTAGGTTTATTACCCGACGCATTGCGCGTAGAATCGGCAAGTAATCAGACGCGATCGCAACAGGTTAGTCAACCCAGAACGACCCAGCCGCCAGAACCTCAACATCGTACTCAACCTGCCTCCTCACCCCCGGCGGCGGCGAATCAAACTCCAACTACGACACCCATTTCCTCAACCCCTAAGACTCAATCACCACCCCCAGTAAAATCATTACCCTCACCTCCCTCATCTGCCAATAATGGGACAGTTCCTGCCGTTCCTGTTTCTGAACAATCGGCGAATATAGAACAAATTTGGCAACAGATTATTGACAATGTGCGACCCTATAGTGCCAAAGAATTATTACGTCAGCATTGTCATTTATCTAGTTTTGATGGAACAGTGGCGCAGATAGGGATCAGTACTAAACCTTTGTTAGATCTGGCACAAAAGAAACTGCCAAATATTCAAGCTGCCTTTGAATCTGTCTATCAGAAAGATATCAAAGTCATGTTTAAAATCCTAGGGACTACATCGGCTAAACCAACGGCGACGAATCGGGAGGTGGTTACGCCTTCGCCGTCTAAGTTGCCATCAAATGTAGAAGATGAAGAGGATCAGGACGATAGAGATGATAGAGGAACAGTGATTCCGCAACCGGAACGTCACATAGTCCAGCCGAATGGAACTCCGTCTAATCGTGCCGAGGAAAATATACCAGTTTCTCTACCCCAATCTGCGGTATCAGCACCTATAGATACCGGAGACTGGGATGAGGAAAAAATTAAAGATGCTGTAACTGCCCTAGAGAAATTTTTTGGTGGTAATGTGATTAATCTAGATGACGAATTGAATCTGCCGGAATTGGAGACGAGTTCATCCGCTGAGGAAACCAAGCCAACAATATCTTCGCTTCAATCTCAGTCGTTTAATGATACAGATTCAATCACAATTCAAAATCAGCAAACACCAGAGACAACAACAAATAATTCGGTTCCACGATTACAGCGATCGGATACCTTGAAATACGATGAAAATGGTGATATTGAGTTTTAATCGTATTGGTAGCAATCATCCCAACTATCGCTCTTTCTGGCAACTTTTGGCAGAAATTTTTCCGAATTCCAAGTTATTGCTTGGATTGAAGCATCTAATTAGTTCAATTAATCAATGCCAACCCTTTTATTCTTCTGGTTAATCCGCCCGATTTATTATTTCTTGAATTCGGAGAATGAGAGAAGAGGGATAGTGGGCGCAAGGCTTGCGCCCCTACCTCAAATATTATCCCTGCAACTCTTGAGCATCAACCAAAATCGGATTCACATCAAACCAAGACTCATCCTCATAATAATATTCAAAACACTATAATCATCAGAGAATTTCAGCGCCAAAGGCATGGAATAAAGTGACATCCTCCTACACCGAATCAAAGATTACGGTGTAGGCTTCCTTTGTCGTAGCCTTACGACTACGCTTGGGGCGTTTTATAGTGGGGAATATGCCCAGCCCCACTCTCTTGATGTTAATCGCTGCGTTCCAATCTCGATCCAAAATCAACCCACATAGACACTCGTGTATTCGGATTGATAAATCTTTTTCGACTAGACGATTACAGCAAGAGCATACCTGGCTTGTATTATGGGGTTTTACCTTCACCATCGCTTTACCAGCTTTCGCAGGTTCGATCAGTTCCTGATTAATCACCTGCAAGAGTTGGGTTTTCTGGGGTCCGAGGTACTGATTTAGCCGCTGTCGCATCGTCGCATCACTTTTCGTCTTCGCGGTGATTTCGCCAATCCCAAACGCCAGGGAAACGGTATCATTTTGAGAAACAACGCCCACATCTCCCAGGTTAGGCACTTTAATTCTCACCCCCTGCACCTCGGCGTTTAATACCCTAGCAGCCCCCTGTACCAGCGTCTGTAACCCTGTCAATTTGCCCAGTTGGACGGTTTGCAAACTTTGAGAAATCCGCCGTGCGATCGCCAGTAGCACATCCACAATATCTACATCCGCCATTTCCAAGTCTTCACTCGACTCAAAATAAACGACATGAAACCCATCTGCTTCTAATTCTGCCTTCAGTCGCAATAACTCCGTCGATTTGCCACAACCAATATGTCCAGTAAATAAAGCGCAGGTGGGTTCATCGGGGGAGAAAAAGGTAATATTATCCTTAAGTTCCTCAATAATCTTACCCCAAGCTGATACTGTGGAGTCTGTCATCCAGGATTTACGCTCCACGAAAAGAGAGGTGAAATAAGCCCTGTTGAAAAGGAAATTGCGGAACCAAACCAAACAAAGTCCGCTTGACAAGGACTAATCGAGGGTGTGGAAACCCGCGCAGGCGGGTTTTGTTTGTGTAGCTGCGGTTTCAACCGCCTAAATATGTCAAATTAGCAAAGAAGCGTATTAGAGAGCTATCTTCTTTTCAGTTAGAGCTAAATCTTGTTTAATTTAACAATCAATTTCTCTAAATCTCCAAGAGTCTATTCTGCTGAGATTTTCAAAGCTTACTCGACAACGCCTTTTGCGGGGATCTTTCTTCATTTCATCTTTGCCAGGAAAAAACAAGTTAGTAAAATTCATTAAATAATGCGGTTGTTCGTGTAGCAAAGCTCCCCTATAATCAGTCAACAAAACCTATGAATAGCCAGTTTAGAACAATGGACTCTCCACAAACAGAGTTA
>NZ_JAVJQP010000191.1:0-20989 GCF_040218875.1 Coleofasciculus sp. D1-CHI-01 | reverse complement strand
AGAAAACCGAGACTTGTCAAAAACAGGCATATTGAATGCCTATTTTTGACTTGGGGGAGTGAAGGCATCCCCGCCCTGCTACACTTCGTTCCGCTGAGGACGGGGTTCTATTGCTCCCCCTTTCCCCCCACGTTTCGATAGGTTATCAGTTATCAGTTATCAGTTATCAGTTATCAGTTATCAGGAGCTAGGGGAGCTGGGGGAGCTGGGGAAGCTGGGGAAGCTGGGGAAGCTGGGGAAGCTGGGGGAGATGATAATAGTATTGAAGAAGTGAATTTCTAAAATCGCCACTCATGCTTGATCACCGTTGCCGCATTTTACTGGTAGAAGATGACCCCGATGACCTCGAGAAACTGGAAAAACTCATAACCAATGCCAAATCTCCCTCATTTAGCAGAGGATTTGAACTCATTTGTGCTGAGACACTAGAAGAGGGAAGAGGTTATGTGACGCAAGGAGGTATCGATGTCGTGCTTTTAGATTTAATGTTACCCGATAGTCGGGGCATGGATACACTCCGACAAATGCAGCAAACTGCACCCGATGTACCGATTATCGTCCAAAGTACTCTCGAAGATGAGCGAGTTGCGGTTAAAGCCCTAGAATTGGGGGCTTGTGGGTATTTGGCAAAGGCGAAGCTAAATACCAGTTTACTCATCTACGCGATTCGCGCCGCCTTAGAGCGACAATATCAACTGGCTCAACTCGAACATCATCAGCAGCAGCAAGAGCTCGAAGAGTTAGAAAAGTTAATCTCTGGCGAGATTAACTCGACGCCAAAATCGTCTAGTGTCGAATCCCTGCGCCAGAGAATGCCCGATGTAGTGGAGGAACTCCGGCAACATTATGGTGATTTAATGGAATGGGCATTAGAAGAACGTGTCTATAAAGTTGACCATCAGTTATCGATGCATCTGACTAATTTCGCCGAACAGTTGGGATTACTCCAAGCTTCCCCCCGTGATCTGATAGAACTACATACAACAACCTTAAAACAAAAAAGCCAAGGGATTAATCAACGTAAGGCACAAGCTTATACCGCAGAAGGACGATTTTTACTCTTAGAACTTATGGGCAATTTAACCGCTTACTATCGGAGATATTTTATTGGATTGAGTAAAATTAACTTAGAAAAAGATGCTAACACCTTCAGTCATTGATAAAAAGCAGTATGTTAAAGTTCATGATTACTCTAGCATGTGTAAACAATATCAGCTCAAGCTTTATGTTACTGGAGATACGCCCCGATCGCAACGCGCGATCGCCAACTTGTATCGACTCTGTGATCAAGAACTGCCGGGTCAATATAAAATAACGGTTATTGATGTGACTAAATCTCCCCAACTGGCGGAGGCGGAACATATTTTAGTGACACCGACCTTAATTAAAGAATTTCCCAATCCTGTCCAGCGAATCGTGGGCGATTTGTCCGACACGGAAACGGTTTTATGGGGGTTGAATATCGGAATCAGCCTCAATACGATTGAGCAATAGCTCCTCTGATGCTATTCTATATTTCCCACATTCACTAAAGCAGCAACGGAATGACTCAACAGCAACTGCCAGATTTTATCGAAAAAGTAAAAACAGGCATTTATGGCTTTGATCTATTATCGGAAGGAGGACTCCCTAAAGGTCGAACCACCTTAGTGGCAGGTACAGCAGGCAGTGCAAAAACCATTTTTGGCTGTCAGTTTCTGGTTGAGGGAATCAGAGAAGGACAAAATGGTGTCTTTGTCACCTTTGAAGAATCCCCCAAAGCCATTCGCAAAAATATGCGCGGATTTGGTTGGGATATTGAACAATGGGAAGCTGAAAAAAAATGGGCATTTGTTGATGCGTCTCCAAAAACAGGGAATCAACCCTTAGTTAGTGGTGAATATGATCTCGGTCCCTTGCTGGCTCGCTTAGAATATGCAATAGAACAAGTCCAGGCACAACGAGTTTCTATGGATTCCTTAGGAGCTGTGTTCTCTTATGTACCCAATATAGCTCAAGTACGCGGCGATTTATTTGATATTGCTTGGGCGCTACGAGAACGGGAGATTACGTCAGTATTGACCTCAGAACGGACTCAAGAATATGGGGACATCAGTCGCTATGGTGTAGAAGAATTTGTGGCGGATAATGTGGTCATCTTACGGAATGTATTGGTGCAAGAGAAACGTCGCCGCACGATTGAAATTCTCAAATACCGAGGTACTCCTCATCAACATGGTGAATTTCCCTTTACGATTTTGCCCAATCAAGGCATGGTTGTTCTTCCCCTAACAGCCACTAAATTAGAGCGAAAATCCTCCAACCAGCGAGTTACATCAGGCAATGCTGAATTAGATGGCATGTGTGGAGGTGGGTTTTTCCGCGATTCGATTATTCTGGTATCGGGAGCAACAGGTACGGGCAAAACCTTAACCGTAACCGAATTTTTGGCAGGGGGTATTAACCAGGGAGAACGATGTTTGCTCTTTGCCTTTGAGGAAAGCCGGGAGCAGCTATTTAGAAATGCTTCAGGTTGGGGCGTTGATTTCGAGTCGATGGAACAAGAGGGCAACCTGAAGGTTGTTTGTCGCTATCCTGAAGAAACAGGGCTGGAAAATCATCTGGTGAAAATCAAGCAACTGATCGAAGAGTTTCAGCCGCAACGGGTGGCAGTGGATAGCCTTTCGGCATTGGAAAACATTGCCCCTTTTAAAGGATTTCGGGAATTTGTACTCAGCCTCAATGCTATCCTCAAAGACCAGCGAATTATGGGACTACTCTCGGCGAATACAACATCGCTAATGGGCGGGATGTCGATCACAGAATCCCATATTTCCACCAATACGGATTCAATTATATTACTGCGCTATGTAGAAGTTTATGGAGAAATTCGCCGGGGCTTAACGGTGCTAAAAATGCGCGGTTCAAAACATGATAAAGAAATTCGTGAGTTTACCATTGATGAAAACGGTATGTACATCGGCAAACCATTCCGCAACATTACGGGCATTCTCTCAGGTAATCCGACCTATATGACTCAGAGTGAAATTGACCGCCTAGGTAGTTTGTTTGAAGAGAGTTAAGACATGCAAGGAGAGCGGTGTAGAGACGTAGCATGCTACGTCTGGGAGCAGGGGGAGCAGGGGGAGCAGGGGAAGCGGGGGGAGCGGGGGGAGCGGGGGGAGCGGGGGGAGCAGGGGGAGCAGGGGAAGCGGGGGGAGTTCACTCAAAACGTTTCCAGTTAACTGTTCCCTATTCCCTGTTAACTGTTAACTGTTCCCTATTCCCTGTTCCCTGTTCCCTGTTTCCTGTTCCCTATTCCCTATTCCCTGTTCCCTAACCATCGACAAATGACAAATGACAAATGACTTGAACCTTCTAATTCTACAAGACTCGGCTCTGGCAACAGAACCAATACTGTCGTTATTATCTGAAGCTGGGCTGACGGTGACGTGGCAGCGCGTCAGCACAAAAGCGGAGTATTTGGAACACCTGAATCCAACGGTTGACCTAATTTTAATCGACTATCCTTTAGCCGAATTTGATGGGATCGAAGCACTGTCTTATTTGCAAGAACTGGAGCTGAATATTCCTGTAGTTATCATTAGTCATAGTAACCGTGTGTCTATCGCTGTCGATTATATGAAAGCTGGCGCAACAGGCTATCTGCTTCACGAGCAAGTGCCACAGCTTTCTCAAGTTGTCAAGCAGGCATTAAATGCAAAGGACAGTGAATCCCAAGTCAAAACCCAGGATACCCTTGATTCTGTAGATTTAAAGCAACAGTTGCAAGTCCAAACCGCAGCAGTAGCGAAACTCTCAGAACAAACCCAACAGGACAATTTAGAAAAGGAAAAGATAAAAGCAGCACTGGTCAAAAGTGAGGCACAGTTTCAGGTTTTAATCTCCAAGAATCCAGATGGAATTATCGTAATCGACACCGGGGGTATTGTCCGGTTTATCAACCCAGCCGCCCAGTCACTCTTTAGTCGTCAAGAAGACGAACTTTTGGGTCAAGTCTTGGGCTTTCCGGTGGTGGGCGAGGATAACACGGAAGTGGATGTGCGGACAGGTACTGGAGAAAATCGAGTGGCTCAGATGCGTGTGGTGGAAATTGAATGGCAAGGAAAGGAAGGCTACCTGGTTTCCCTGAGAGATATTACTGAACAAAAGCAAGTAGAAGAAGAGAGGATTCAACTCTTAGAAAAAGCCGAAGCCGCCAACCGGATTAAAGATGAATTTCTGGCGATTGTGTCCCACGAATTGCGTACTCCCCTCAATCCAATTCTGGGCTGGTCAAAACTACTGCGGACGAGAAAAATGAATCAGGATAAGGTGGATAAGGCTTTAGAAACGATTGAACGGAATGCTTCCTTGCAAGCCCAACTCATCGATGATTTACTGGATGTTTCGCGGATTTTACGCGGTAAGTTGAACCTGCAAACCTTGCGGGTAGACTTGGCGCGGGTGATTCAAGCGGCTATTGAAACGATGCGTTTAGCCGCCGCCGCCAAGTCGATTGAGATTGACACCCAATTGGATTCAACGGTAGGATTTGTGTCGGGTGATCCCAACCGCCTCCAGCAAGTGGTGTGGAATTTGCTTTCCAATGCGGTGAAGTTTACGCCCAGGGGGGGACGCATCACGGTGCGATTGCAAGCAATTGACTCCCAGGCGCAAATAAAAGTCAGCGATACCGGGCAGGGAATCAGTCCCGACTTTTTTCCCTACATCTTTGATTATTTTCGGCAAGAAAATAGTACCACAACCCGGAGTGTTGGTGGGTTGGGGTTGGGGTTGGCAATTGTCCGTCACTTGATTGAACTGCACGGGGGGAGAATTGAGGCAGAAAGTGACGGAATTGGACAGGGCGCAACGTTTACGGTTACGTTACCTCTACTGTCAGATTCGCCCATTAATACTCAGAATTCCTCGCCCGATGATGAGGGTTTAGATTTAACCGATGTGACGGTACTCCTGGTGGAGGATGAGGTGGATACGCTCGACTTGCTCACGATTATCTTAGAAAGCTATAGTGCCAGGGTTAAGGGGGTGACTTCAGCAAATGAGGCGCTTTTTGTGTTTTCTCAAGGGCAACCTGATGTGCTAATTAGTGATATTGGGATGCCAGGAATGGATGGCTACGAGTTAATTCGCCAGGTGAGAGAACTCCCACCCGATCGCGGCGGGTTAGTTCCAGCGATCGCACTGACGGCGTATGCAGGAGAAACGGATTACGAACGGGCATTATCGGCGGGGTTTAATCGTCATCTCTCCAAGCCAATTGAACCCGATCAGATCGTGGATGCGATCGCGAATTTGATTCAGTGATAAAAACGCCGGAAACGATGGCTTGGATACTGCTGGCGAATCAGGGGTCTGACCCCTGATTCGCCAGCAGTATCAAGGGGGGCTAGGGGGGATCTATATACTCGACATAACCTCCCGCGCGGCTTCTAGCGTGCGGTCAATATCCTCATCGGTGTGCGCCAAGGAGGTAAATCCTGCCTCAAACTGGGACGGTGCCAGATAAATTCCCCGTTCTAACATGCCACGATGGAAGCGGCTAAACTTGGCTAAATCCGACGTTTTGGCATCGTCGTAATTACGCACAGGACCGCCGGTGAAAAACATGCCAAACATGGCACTAATTTGTCCACCGCAAGCCGAATGTCCGGTTTCTTTGGCAATTTGTAATAACCCCTCGGACAGCTTTTTGGTGATTTTGTCCAGCTGTTCGTAAGTTCCCGGCTTTTGCAATAACTCTAGGGTTTTAATCCCAGCCGTCATCGCCAAGGGATTACCGGAAAGGGTGCCGGCTTGGTACATCGGACCAGCAGGTGCAACCATGGACATAATATCTTTACGTCCCCCATAAGCACCCACAGGTAAACCCCCACCAATCACTTTACCCAATGTGGTTAAATCGGGAGTGACGCCAAATTTTTCTTGAGCGCCGCCGTAGGCAATCCGGAAACCCGTCATCACTTCATCAAAGACTAACAGGGAACCATGTTCCTGAGTAATCAGGCGTAAGCCTTCCAGGAATCCAGAATCAGGGGGAACAAAACCAGAGTTACCAACTACGGGTTCAAGAATCACCCCAGCAATACTATCTGGATTGGCTTCAAAGAGAGATTTGACGGATTCCAAATCGTTGTAAATGGCAGTCAGGGTGCTAGCTGTTGCGGATTTAGGGACACCGGGAGAGTCGGGTAAGCCCAGGGTGGCAACTCCAGAACCGGCTTGCACGAGCAGCATATCGGCGTGACCATGGTAACAGCCAGAGAATTTGATAATTTTATCTCTGCCTGTAAAGGCACGCATCAGGCGAATGACTGCCATACAAGCTTCCGTACCGGAATTGACAAACCGCACCATGTCGATACTGGGAACGGCTTCAATCACCATGGAGGCTAAAACGTTCTCTAGCGCAGAAGGGGCACCAAAGCTTGTGCCTTTTTCTAGAGCGTCATGCAGGGCACAAATGACCTCTGGGTGGGTATGACCGCAAATGGCGGGTCCCCAAGTGCCAACATAGTCAATGTACTGATTGCCATCGACATCCCATACGTAGGCACCCTTAACCCGGTCAAATACAATGGGTTGTCCGCCAACAGACTTAAATGCCCGAACTGGTGAACTGACACCTCCCGGCATCAGGTTTTGGGCTGTTTGGAAAATTTCTTCTGATTTCGTGGTTGTCCAAGACGAGGTGGTAACCAAAACTGTCTCCTGTTATTCGATGCTTATCTCTATCAGGATAAAGTTTAGTGGTGATTCGGGAAATAGGGGTAAGGGGGTTAACTTACGCTGCAAAGCAGGAGGAGTAGGGGAAGCAGGGGAAGCTGGGGAAGCTGGGGGACACCTCGACTTCGCTCGGCGTGTCAGCTGGGGGAGCCGGGGAAGCCCTATATAATAGGTGTTCCGAGGGAACTATGAACTGCATCGGCAGCAGGGACACCCTCGCTGAAAATTAGGATTGCCCTTCGCCAAATTAGGGACAATCGCGATTAGAAATAGTTCTATCGGGTAGAGTAGTATTACAAAATACTGCACCACCGAGGAAGGCTTGGGTTAGATCAGCATTTTTTAGACAGAGGATGCTTCGCTTTTGTTGCATGGGAGAAGGGGAACCGGATTCTCTTGCTTCCCTCTTGCTCCCCTCTCCCAAGCTTGCTATGCATTACCCACATCTTTCTTTAAACCCGCCCCGACTTAACCCTTTTGCCATCTGCCTTCTCTACCAAAGACGATTACGACTGGCGTTAACTCGCGCTCCCTGAGTGCGATTAACTTCATCCAAAAATATCTCGGTTTCCTCAACTAAACGATTCAACTCTAGACAATCTGCACAAGCCGGATTCCGATTTCCCGGTTCTCTAGCAAATCGACGCGGAGCCTCTGGCTGAACCGCATTACAGCAACCCTCAGCCGCTTCTTCTAAGGCTTGATCCAGACGACGGGCATTCTCTAATATAGCTGGATCTAATTCGCCATCTTGATCAAAAATAGGTGCAGTATTATTCCAGATATTCGTTCCGGTAATATCTGACTGGTTGGGGGGTTGAGCATTGGTAGATGGTGTGATTAACCCAGTACCCATGACTAACGTTGTTATTGTCCAAACTATCCGTTGCTTTACTTTCATCACATTCACTCCATATTCCAATTTATACAACACTCAACACTTAGTCAGGGCGGGTTTTGCACAAACGTTATCATCAATGCAAAAAGAAAGTCCCATTACCCGCCCCTACGTCAGGGTAGATTTTGCACAAACGTTATCATCAATGCAAAAAGAAAGTCCCATTACCCGCCCCTACGTCAGGGTAGATTTTGCACAAACGTTATCATCAACAGCGAAAAGAAAGTCCCATTACCCACCCCTACATACTCAAAACTTAAACGCGAACCCTGCACCCAAAACAAATCGCGCCCCATCCCCAGCCCCCGCAATATCTCGCAATGCTGGGGTAATCACCAATGGGATATTTTTAAAGGGAGCAATGGACACACCCACGCCCAAGTCTTGTCCCGTCCATTCAGCAATTAAACTCACAGGTTCAGCCACCCGCACCGCAACGTTACCAAACACATTAATCGTGCCATTATCATCCTCTACCGCTTCCTCCGTGCGAAACTGTCCATTACCGATTCCCGCCGTTATTGCCACGCGACTAAAGGGTTGATTAATATCCTCTCGCGTCCGAATAATTTTACTCACCACGCCATAAACGGAATTCTCAAAGTCATTATCATCACCCAGGTTAAGAAAGCCATTCCAACCCGCTGCAACTGCCCAACCTTGGGGTAAGCGACGATGCACTTTAGCGTTAAAACCACCACTGCCAAAATCTCGATTAGACCCGAAACTAGCAAGTGTGTATGAAAGTTCTACCCCCACAGACTTCTCAGCATCACCCAACCCAATCCCAATGCCTAACGCCCCATCATCAACATCACTATAGCGGGTGCGTTCTTGATAGGTAGCGCTAACAAACCCTGTATTGCGATGAGCGCCATAAGCGGTGGGAATGACAATACTCAAAGCTGGGGAGGCACGTAAGGGTTCTTGAGTGTCTATATCTTCTAGCGATCGCAACTCTTCTTGCAAGCGGTTAACGTCCCGACAGGGTGCGGGTTGTGTCGGATTGGGCGCTTGTGCCAAAATCATGGGTTGAGTTGCACGACAGGGCTTTTTCGGACTATTGGCAACCGATTGTCGGTTTTGCCGTTCATCCTGATTCCCCTGACTTTCCCGATCTATGGCAAAGGTCTTGACATGAGGCTCATCTCGTGCATCTTTGAATTTAGAGTTTGTAGTAAGCGCTTTAGCGCTTCTGGCACTAAAGTGCCTACTACGAAACTCAACCTGATTGTCCTCGATTGAGGATTGGTGATGAGTGATGGGTGACTGAAGACTGGGTAATTCTTCTGGTTTTTCCATTTCCCCATCTCTATCCGATTGGTGAACCTGTCGAACCACTGGCTTCACAACGGCTTCTGGCGCAAATTCCTGGACAATGATCGTCTCTGGTGAGGTAACAGTTTGAGGGTTAGGGGTTGATGGGGCGGATGATTCTACCTGGGTTTCACTGGCTGCGATCGCGCTTGGCACAATAGTATCAGGCTGATAGGTCGTCTGCACTGAAGATTTTGCCCAGGCGGGATGAGAAAAAGCGGGGGCAGCCATTGCCGCTACGCTATAGAGGGCAAGACTCGACACATTCTGTAGAGAGGTGTTCAGGCGGCGATTAGCTTGTTTATTTAACGGAACAGAGTGATGTTCCCTTGTGTAACATTTATTAGCAGGATGTAAATTTTGATAACGACCATTCGCATTCAGTTTGGCTGTCACAGTCTTCAATCCTTCCAAGGGTGTTGTCTTGTTCTACAGAAATTGTCTTCTGGATCAGGACAAAACTAGCCACCCCGGAAAGGTCGCGTCAACTGGGTTATTTTCTTTTCGCCAGAGATTCCCCTGCCTTCTTATGAATTATGACAATTGAATCAGATGCTTATGACTTCAATCTGATTCCTCAGAGTAATTATACAGAATTATACAGAATTATAATGATTTTAAAAAGTTTATAAATTATCTTGAACACAGAAAAAATTAATAAAAAATGCCGATAAAATAAATAACGGAATTCATTAAGCCAAAACATCTGTGATTTACATCTTGCCTAAGTCGCTTGGTAAAAATAAACTATATTAATTTATGTAAATATTTCTCAACCCCTGACGAATGACCAATGACCAATGACCAATGACGATCCCCGCCTTTAACCTTAATTTTTCCCACCTACTTAAATAAATATGCCTCGACCTACCATATACATCGCGATCACCAACCATGGCTTTGGTCATGCGGTTCGTGCGGCTTGTGCCGCCGCCGCCATCCAAAATCTCTGTCCAGACATCCTACTAATTTTAGTCACCACAGCCCCCCGTTGGTTATTGGACTCTTATATTCCCGGAGATTTTATTCATCGCCCCCGCGCCTTTGATATTGGCGTGATTCAGTCGGATAGCTTGACCATGGATAAGGCGACGACATTGGCAAAACTTAAGCAAATTCGTGCCTCAGAAAATTCAATAATTGCCGGTGAAGTTAATTTTATCCAAACCAATCGTGTCGGACTTGTACTAGCAGATATTCCTCCCTTAGCTGCCAAAATCGCTACAACAGCAGGGATTCCCGGTTGGATGATGAGTAACTTTGGCTGGGACTTTATTTACCGGGCGTGGGGTGGAGAATTTGTCGAGATTGCCGATTGGATTGGTGAGTGTTATGGCGTTTGCGATCGCTTGTTTCGTCTCCCCTTACACGAACCGATGACAGCATTCCCCCAGATCACCGATGTCGGACTTACAGGTGGGATACCCAGTTATCCAGTCAGCCAGTTGCGAGAAAGGCTGGGTTTAACCTCACCCCCAGAGAAAACAGTATTACTCACCTTTGGTGGACTTAGTTTACAGCAAATTCCCTACAATACGCTGTCCCAGTTTCCTGACTGGCAATTCATCACCTTTGATCCCCATGCCCCCGATTTACCCAATTTAGTGAGAATTTTGGGTCGAGACTATCGCCCTGTGGATATGATGCCCTTGTGTGGACGAGTGGTGTCTAAGCCAGGATACAGCACCTTCGCCGAAGCGCTACGTCTAGACATTCCCATCGTCTCCCTCACCCGCAAAGATTTTGCCGAATCTCCCTTGCTACTGGAAGGTATTCAAAATTATGCGTACCATCAAATTGTGACCCCCAAAGAATTTTTCCTAGGTCACTGGGAATTTTTACACCAATCTCTCAATCCTCCCAGACAATCCCAGCCTATCGCTAAAGATGGGGCTGACGCGATCGCACAAGCTGTTGTCCATTATTTACAATCTCACTCATCTTCCTAACCTGACATGATAGCTACTGTGAATTCTCTGCTAGACAAAACCGCACCTACCTCGAAAACCTCAGATGCATCAGAAACGCCCAAGACAAGCAATAGTCCAGAAGCCACTGAAACCCTAGATAAACCAAAAACGCCAGAGACTACAGAGAAGCCGAAGACGGCTAAAACGCCCAAGACAACCGAAACCGCAAAAAACCAGAAAGGTTCAGAACACCCTGAAACGGTTAAACCTGCCCAACCCCCTAAAACCCCAGAGGCGACTAAGACGAAAACAGCCAAGACGACGAAAACCACTAAGACGACCAAACCCTCAGACCATAAAAAAGAGGGTAAAGAGAGTTCCACATCGTCTACCCTGGAATTAGCTGCTCATGATGTCCGCTTGGTCATTGATCAGCAACGGGAGCAAAGCCAAACCTTAACCACGAAGTTAAATATCTTATTTGTTACCAACGGCGCTTTGTTCACTAGCTTAACCATATCACGGTTGTTATTCTTTCCCAACGGGTTTAGCCTTGCCGAACTTTTCGGATTTCTGGTAAATTTTACCTTGCTGATCAACGCCTTCCTACCGCGCCAGTTAGCCGTTAGCCCCAATTTGGGCGATAAGAAATTTTTGGAACGTTATCTCGTCCTGTCGCCAGATGAATATCAACTGCGAATGATTGTTAACCTAGTAGAGACCTATAATGCAAACAAGCAGCGATTGGAGGATGTCTCATCATCCTTACAATACTCTGCCTATGTAACCTGGGGGTTAGCCTTGGTTGTTACCTTGCATGTCGTAGGGATTTACTTCGTGCCGTTGATTGACCTGAGTAGTTTTGGCTAGGTCTTGCGATTATGACTTCTCAACCCGTTCACAAAAACTCTTCTGAGAAACGGTTAAATTTACCAGAACCCGACGCAGACAACATCACGGTGTTGACGCGCAACCTGCCCAACAAGCCAATTCTACCGTGGAATCGTTATGATTCTCCTTGGCGGGACCCTCAGGTGAAACAGGCGGATGAGTCTGAGGTACTAGATGATCAGGTATCGGATACCGATGAGGAAGACAGTTCTGAACAGGTTATGGCTGACACAGATGAGGAATTGGAGGATGAGATTGAGGATGACACAGATGAGGCAGAATTGGTAGAGGTGGTTACTGAGTTCGTCGAAACATCGGTAACTAATGAATGTGATCAAGAATCCGATGAAACAGAAGCGTTAGAAACCTTAGAACAGGTAGAATCCGTCGAGATAGAATCTGAAGCACTCGATATTCCCTTGGAAGACGAATTGGATGACGTGGAAAACGTCGATGAGGACGATCCTTTAGTCGCTCACTTATCAGAGAAATTAGGAATTGGCGATCGCGAAGAAGACGATGAAGAGGATGACGAAGAATTCCCTGAAGACGAAGAACACGAACTCAAGCAACTGGGTTAGCCTTCTAGCCTAGAATTGAGACTCTATGTCCTAATCTAATGAATCGATGACCCATTATCAACAGAAATTTACAATTAAGACAACCGCAAAATCTTTTACCCGAATCACCTCAAACATCAAAGACATCGTTGAGGAGTCAGGTATTGACACCGGACTTTGTACCGTATTTTTGCGCCACACCTCAGCCAGTCTGGTGATTCAAGAAAATGCTGACCCCGATGTACTGACAGATTTATCAAATTTCTTTGCCAAATTAGTGCCAGAAGATGGCAGCTACATCCACGATACCGAAGGACCCGATGATATGCCTGCCCATATCCGGACAGCGTTAACTAAAACCTCAGAACAGATTCCTATTGACAATGGCAGATTGGTTTTAGGAACGTGGCAAGGAATTTATATTTGGGAGCATCGACAATATAGACACAATCGGGAAGTTGTGGTTCATATTTCTGGAGATTGATTTGGTAAGGGTTAAGTAGGTGGGGATTGTCATTTGTCATACTCGCTCCCTTGAGAAGCAAGCTACGTTTATGTCATTTGTAAGGGTTTGAGGGTTGTTTCCATAATTTAATCGGGTTGAGTTTATTGTCACCGACCTACTTATATCACATCCACTTTGATCACTTTCTTTATAAGAAAATAAAGCACGACACAAAAAAGCAATCCTAAGGGATAAAACATGGCGCAGCAACTTTTGGAACTGGATACTGATGATGGGGGTACAATTCTGGTAGCGGTAGACGTATCAGAATCCGCCGTGGGTCAGGTAGCAACGCCTGGAGAACCGCCAATTAAGAAACTCGATCGCAGCTTTAATATCATCCAAGCTTTAATTGTACGCGGTTGTCGCCCGTTGACGAAAGCTTTTAAACAATTACACCAAGAAACCCAAGCCACGGATGCGGAAGTGGAATTTGGGATTAATTTTACCACCAAAGGGAATGTGTATCTGGTGGAATCGTCGGGAACGGCAACGCTTAAGGTTAAAGTGAGTTGGAAGATGGATCAACAGAAACGGTAATCAAGCCTGATGAGTTGGGAACAGGTAAAACGGGCAACGGTTGCGATCGCGTCGGTTGAGGATGGTATTATCCGAGGGACGGGGTTTTTTGTCTCGTCTGATGGGTATTTGCTCACCTGCGCCCATGTGGTGGAAGCGGCTGGCGGCTGGGAACAGGTACGAGTGCAGGGGAAATCGGTTTCCTTGGTGTATCTGGGAGACAGTCGCCAAGATGATTTTGCCGTCTTGCAGATAGCTGGGTATCAGGGAGAAGGTGTTCCGTTGTCTCTCTCCGTTACACCGATGCATCGTTTTTTAAGTATCGGCTATGGGCGTCCAGATTTTCCAGAAGGGGCGTCTATTGATGGGGCGATTACCGATATGAATCCCCAAGCCAATTTTGCTAATTTACCCATGGTGCGACTGCGGGTAATGGCAGATGCTCAACGGGTACAGGGAGGCTACAGCGGTTCCCCTGTCTTTGATGCAGAAACTCAGGTGGTGATAGGGTTAATTGCCGCTTATGACCATAGCCAAGGGGCGCTAGCATTGCCATTAACCACCATCAGCCAAAAATGGTCAACCCTCCAAGACTTCTTAACCCCAACACCTCCTCATCCTATCGCCTCACCCTCGCTTAAAACTGCCAAAATCTTTATCAGCTACCGCAGCCGTGATCCCGATGTAAGTGTGGCGCAGCAGTTCTATGAAGCCTTGAAAGCGGCTGGACATCAACCGTTTATGGCGGGAGCGAGTATTCGGTTAGGGGAAAATTGGGCGGAACGAATTGATCAGGAATTAGAGCAATGTGATTATTTTCTCCTCCTATTATCCTCCCAATCGGCAACCAGTGAAATGGTGACCGAGGAGGTACGACGGGCGAGGGAATTGCGGGATAGACGGGAAGAAAAGAAACCGATGATTCTGCCAATTCGGGTTAACTTTCCCATGGATTCCCCGTTAAATTATGACCTGCGCGGGTATTTACAGCGCATTCAGCAACGGGAATGGCATTCTCCTGACGATACATCGGCGATTGTGCAAGAACTGTTGGCGTTGATATCCCTAGATGGGGGAGAACCTTGGCTGACACCCTCTGTGGAAACTCCAGAACCCGTTGCGCCTGTCGTAGCCAGTCCCGATTTTCCTCCCTTACCTGTAGCGGAACCGGAATTACAAAGAGAACCAGGAGGCACGATTTCACTCAAATCTGGGTTATATGTAGAGCGTTTGCCAATAGAAACCGATTGTTATCAAGAAATTTTACAACCCGGTAGTTTGATTCGGATTAAAGCCCCCCGACAGATGGGAAAAACCTCATTGATGGCGCGAATTCTGCATCATGCCAAAGAACAAGGGTATCATGCCATTCCCTTAAGTTTACAACGGGCAGATAGTCAGCTTTTAGGCAATTTAGATCAATTTTTGCGCTGGTTCTGTGAACAGGTGGGGCGACGACTCAAGCGGTTAAATCAGTTAGAGGAGTATTGGATTGGGTATGGCAGTAAGGATAAATGTACAGCCTATTTTGAGGAATGTTTATTAGAAGAAATTGACCAGCCCTTGGTTTTGGGGTTAGATGAAGTGGATCGGGTGTTTCCCCATCGAGCCATTGCTGATGACTTTTTTGCCTTATTGCGGTCTTGGTATGAGGGGGCGCGGTATGGTGATTTTAGTAGCGAATTGTGGGAAAAGGTGCGGTTAGTCGTGGTTCATTCAACGGAGGTGTATGTGCCGTTAGATATTAATCAATCGCCGTTTAATGTGGGCAAAAATGTGGAGTTGCCGGAGTTTAGTACCGAGCAGGTGTTAGATTTAGCCGGACGTTATGGACTGAATTGGACAACAAGTCAGGTTGAGGAATTAACCCAGTTAATCGGGGGACATCCCTATTTAGTGCAAAAAGCATTGTATCATTTACGGCGTCAGGATGTGACGTTAGCGGAGTTAGCAGAAACAGCGGGAACAGAGGCGGGAATTTATAGTGATCATTTGCGGCGTCATTGGTGGAATTTGAAGGAATATCCTAAGTTAAAGGAAGCATTTCGTCAGGTAGTGTTCAAAAATAAGTCAGTGGAATTAGATGCAGAGTTGGCATTTAAATTAGACAGCATGGGATTAGTGCAGTTACAGGGAAATGAAGCAATTCCGAGGAGTGATTTATATCGGAATTATTTCCGCGATCGCTTGGAGGATTAAATCCTTTGTACTTCACCCTCTTCCCCTAACCCCTTCTCCTATGAAACAAAATGCGAAGCATCCTCTGTCCTCCCCCTTCTCGTAGGGGGGAACGAGGGGGGTGGGAGAAGGGGAACTCAAGCGTTTCATCATCAACGTAGTGGACTGACACAGCTAAAATTGTGCAATAGATTGATGGTTAAACCGGGCGCAAGCCTTGCGCCCCTACAATTCTAATTCACCATTTTAAGTGGGTCATGCCACTATGAAGAAACCATGAAACTATGTAAATTTTTAGGTAAAATATTAAAAGCACTTTTGATTTAGTTACTGCCACCTATGCAAGTCACTCTTAACCTTGATGAAGCTCTGCTCAACGAAGCCTTAAAATTAACAAAACTCACTACCCAAGAAGAGTTACTGAACCTTGCTTTGCAAGAGCTAGTACGATCTCGCCGCAAGAAAAATTTGCTTGATCTGACAGGGCAAATTCAGTTCGTTCCTGATTTTGATCACAAGGCTATGCGCGAAACTCGCTATGCTGCTGATTGATACATCCGTTTGGATCAGCGTCTTCCGCGATCGCAGTGGTCAAGTACGCCAGCAACTTGAAACGTTAATCGCAGATCGTGAAATTTTACTTACCCGCTTTACTCAGCTTGAGCTGCTGCAAGGGAGCCTAAACGAACAAGAGTGGACAATTCTCTCTACTTATCTTGAAGCACAAGATTACGTTGAACTCACTTCTTCTTCTTGGCAAGCGGCTGCACGTATTTACTATGACCTGCGTCGTCAAGGATTAACTGTTCGCAGTCCAATCGATTGCTGTATTGCTCAAGCAGCGCTGGAAAATGATTTGCTTCTGGTTCACAATGATCGGGACTTTGAGATAATTGCCCAAGTCCGAGATCTCCAGAACCTTCGCTTTCAACCTTAAATTCTCTGGCTCTTGCGGAGTGATGGTAGTAACTTCAGATAGTCGATGTAGGGTGCGTTAGGCGCTGATTTAGTATCAATCGTGAGGATTAAATGAGTTAGCGCCGTAACGCACCAATTTGGGGAGATAATAAAGGACGGTGCGTTACGCTACGCTAACGCACCCTACGAAACAAAAAAACTTGAAATGAATGATGAATCCATCAGTGCAAACAATTCCAGCTCAAGACATCACTTTACATCAATTGAGTGAAACCTTTGGTTTATCCCGAACCGATGAGACAGAATTTTTTCCAGAATGGCAGGACAATTTACCAGAACTGAATCAAGTAGAACGGCAATGGCTAGATCAAGTCAAAGATGATTATCTCCATTTATCTCAGTATCCCATGTTAGAACCCATTGTTAAAATGGTGGTGTTATCCCCCTTATTGAGTGTCGCTGGGTTTTATCGTTCACCATTTTATTTAGCGGCTGAACATGAGGTGAGAATTACCTCCCAGGATAACGGGACAATTGTACGGGGAAAGATTGATATTTTGATTTGTCAACCCCAGTTTTGGATTACGGTAATTGAGGCAAAAAACGACATCGCGATATAGTTTTTCTAATGAGTTTTCGGTATTGAATCAGGGAAATGATTTATACAGAGTAGCTGGTATTTTGAAACAATTAGGTCGAATAGCACAGTCCTTTTAGGTTTGTAGTTGCGCTGTCTTCGCCCTAATCTGGCATCATTGACTACAAGCGTTAAATCAGAAATATAATAAACGCGATCGCCTTCATTTTACAATGCCATAAACATGGGGTAGCGGACGGGGTAAAAGGGCGGACGTCAGAAGGGCGCACCGACGTGCGCCCCTACAGAAATGGAATGTAGGAATGTAGGAATGTAGGGTGCGTTAGGCGCTTATTGAGTGAGAATTGTGAGAATTAAATCATTCAGCGCCGTAACGCACCAAGTCTGGGAAAGCATCAACGGAAATTGTTAGGATAAAATAATTTAACGCCAGAATGCACCAATTCTGGGAGAAAATAAAGGCGGTGCGTTACGCTACGCTAACGCACCCTACAGGTACAAGATACACACCGTTTCGGGGGATTTGAGGATGAGTACCGCATCCCATCCAGACTACAGCTATCAAGTCGGCGGGAGTCTTAAACAGGATGATCCCACCTATGTAGTGCGTCAAGCGGATCAGGATTTCTATGAAGCGTTAAAAGCAGGCGAATTCTGCTATGTTCTCAATTCCCGCCAAATGGGTAAATCCAGCTTGCGGGTGCAAACCATGCGGCGATTGCAAAACGAGGGAGTTGCTTGTGGTGTGATTGATATTACCGCCATTGGGAGTCATAATATTGCCCCATCGGAGTGGTATCTGGGGTTAATTCGCCGACTGGCGCGGAGTTTGGGAATTAAGGTTAAGGTGATCAAATGGTGGAATGAACGGGAGGGATTGTCCCCGACACAGCGTTTGGGTGAGTTTATCGAGACGGTATTACTAGCCGAGATTTCCCAACCAATTGTTATTTTTATTGATGAAATCGATAGTATTCTCAAGTTAGACCTAAAAGACGATTTTTTTGCCCTGATTCGCGCTTGTTATAACGAACGGGCAGACAATTCAGAGTATCAACGCCTGACATTTGCCTTGTTGGGAGTGGCGACACCTTCAGATTTAATTCAGGATAAAACTCGCACGCCGTTTAATATTGGTAGGGCGATTGAATTGCGCGGGTTTGGTTTATCGGAAGTGTCACCCTTAGCACTGGGATTAGCAGGAAAAGCAGAGAATCCGCAAACGGTTCTTAGGGAGATCATAAACTGGACAGGGGGACAACCCTTTCTGACGCAAAAGTTATGTCAGTTGGTGATTACGTCTCCCTTTACAATTGCGTCTGGGAGTGAGGCAGAATTAATTGCAGGATTAGTGCGATCGCGTATACTGGAAAACTGGGAAGCCAAGGATGAGCCAGAACATCTCAGGACTATCCGCGATCGCGTATTAAGCAATGAGCAACGGGCAGGGTATTTACTGGAACTCTATCGGCAAATTTGGCAGGATGGGGAAATTGACGCCACGAATAGTGATGATGAAGCCCGATTAAAGCTGGCGGGGTTGGTGGTGAAGCAGGGAGGAAGTTTAAGGGCTTACAATCCCATTTATCGCGAAGTCTTTAATCAAAATTGGATTGACCAAGAATTAAAGAATCTACGCCCCTACGCTGAGACGTTTAGAAGGTGGGTAGCCTCTGAGTATCAGGATGACTTTCTGTTGCAGGGTAAGGCGTTGCACGAGGCGCAAGCTTGGGCAAAGGGGAAAAATTTAAGTTATCTTGATCAGCAGTTTCTTGCTGCTGGTGAAAAAAAGGCAATTGAGGCGCAAATTGCGGTAGCGGAAAAGGAAGCGGAATTAGAACGGGAACGGAAAGATAGAGAAGCCGCAGAACAGAGAAATATAGCTCTAGCTGAGGCTAATCGCAAAGCCAAAAGACGGATTAGTATTGGTGGAGTGGTGCTAATTGTTACCGTGTTGGGGGCGGTAATTTCAGGGGTACTTGCCGGAGATAAGCTTATTAAAGTCAACTATGAAGTTAAGCAGGCAAAGTCCGAGATGGAGAGGGTTATAACAGAAATAGAAACGATATCCCTACTATCGAAACTAGCGGCACAATTGCAAAAAAATGGACTCTCTCCTCATGCTCAAGAAGCCTGGAATCAAGCGAGTCAGGCGACTAACGAAGTCCTGGAAAAGGAGGCAAATTGGGCTCTGAAGCAAGCCATGCTGCAAGCTTCTATTTCTTTAGCCTCTTTGCAACTGAGTCAAAAGTATCAGGAACTAGATCAGCCCGAAAAAGTGAAAAAATATGGACGTATAGCAGAGCAAGTGATTCAACAAAGTCAGCAATTATTACCGTCAACGGTTACCGGAGAGACGCCTGAAGAATGGTCAATTTATGTCCATGTGTGGCGAGCGCAAGGCAGTTGGCATTGGAAAAAGGGAGAAAGGAAAAAGGCAATAGATGCTTATCGGCAAGCCTTTAATAAACTGAAGGAAAATTGGAAAAAATGCCAAATATTGATGATATAAACACAGAGATTCCTATCCCTCAGTATTTACCTCAGAAACAACCGATTCTCTCGGCAAATGCCATTGAGAACTTGCACCATGAGTTTATAAAATTACTGAAAAAAACAGGTCAAGATGATTCCCAGATAAAAGAATCGCTCAAACGTCACCTCCTAGCAGAATTAAACTTTTTGATGGAATCAGGCAACTGGAAAGATGCTGATATAAACACCTATGATTTCATTATTTTGGCTGGTAGTACCGAAGCAGGTTTTGAGATAGAGAATATTTCCTGTCGAGACGTGAGTAGTATCGATAGGCTTTGGGTAGAACACTCAGATGGGACGTTTGGTTTCAGTGTGCAAAAAACTATTTTGGATGAATTTGCCTCCCTGGATTATAGTGAGGTAAACTGGGATGGATTTTATGAGAAGATAGGATGGATAACAGTAGAGGAGGTAGTGGAGTTGAACTATGAAAAAGGTATTTTTAATCCAGAGTCAGCAAAAAGGGGACACCTCCCTATTATCTTTAATCCGAGGGTGGCAAAAAGGGGACACCTGGCGAAAGCCGGAGAAGGGTGGGAAAGAGTTGAAGGGGTGCTGCGACTTGTAGACTGTAACATACAAGCGCTCCAGCCTTCTGTAAAAATTCCTTAACAAACTATATTTTTACGAATTTATAGGCTTTGAGTTAGGTAGGGTGGGCAAAATTTATAAACCTCAAATGCTTAGGTTATTGTTCGCTACTTTTGCCCACCTTACGATATTTGGCGTGATGTGGTAACAGTATCCAGGTTGAATAGTTCGAGGTTGGCGGGACATCAATATTCAATACTCCACAAACGGATAATCCAAACAATCGCAAGCATTAGGTTTCCCAGGTAAGCTGTAATGCATTTAAATTGGGTATTAGTCGCGAGCAAGATGCAAAGCCTGCGGCATGGCTTCGCTTAACGCACTACAATGATTTCGTCATTATTGATATGATATTAAGGTTTAAATCCAGCCACTTATGCAACTCGAAGATTATTTTAATTTCCTCGCCCCTAACGACATTCGTCTCAAAGGAACTAGAGTAGGCATTGAAACCATCCTTTATGATTTCATCCATCGCGCCCGTACTCCCGAAGAAATTGCCCAAACTTATCCATCCCTCACCTTAGAGCAAGTCTATGCAACAATTCTCTATTACCTCCATAATAAAAAAGCTGTCAGCAAATATCTAGCCGACTGGTTAGAGTGGAATCAACAGCAAATTAAAGCCCAACAACTTAACCCATCGCCTACAGCTATTCGGATGCGGAAACTTAGAGCAGAACAACGAAAGAAAATTGGCTCTTCTAGAGTAATTATGATAAATTACCTGTAAAGAAAAACAAATAATTGAAATATTTTTACACTCAAAGTTGCTTTGAGTTCCTGCTGTACCTTGATTTGAGGTCAGCTTTTATGATATAAAGTATTCTGAAAATG
>NZ_JAVJQP010000189.1:0-23299 GCF_040218875.1 Coleofasciculus sp. D1-CHI-01 | reverse complement strand
TACTGTGTAACGGACATCATTGGTGCAAACGGTTTCCAGAATTTGAGGGACAATTTCACGGGGAAATTATTCATTCTAAAGATTACAAAAAACCAGAACAACTGCGGGATAAACGAGTGCTAGTGATTGGCGGTGGAAACTCAGCCTGTGATATTGCCGCCGAAGCCGCACGGGTAAGCCGTCAGAGTGTCTTAAGTATGCGTGAATCCGTCTGGTTTATTCCCAAAACATTTGCTGGAGTCCCGATAGCTGATATCGTGCGATGGTGGATGCCAGAATGGTTACAACGGCTGATGGCTTATGGCATTATTAGGCTGACTTTTGGCTCTCATGAGGACTATAGTTTATCCAAACCTAAGCATCGCATTTTTGAGAAACATCCCACGTTAAATAATGAAGTCCCCTACTATATTAAACATGGTCGAATTATTGCCAAGCCCGGGGTGCATCGGCTTCAGGGGAAAAAGGTCGAGTTTGTCGATGGGAGTGATCATGAATTTGATTTAATTGTTTGTGCTACTGGCTATCATGTTGCCTATCCCTTCTTACCGGAAGAACTTCAGCGCGTTGAAGGACCCGTGGTTAAATGTTATGGGGGTTCGTTTATTGAGGATTACAAGGGACTCTATTACATCGGGTGGGGACAAGCGCGGGGCGGGGTTGGCTCATTAATTGCGGCTTACGGTCCTTATTTTACCCGTTGTCTACAACTCCAGGATGAAATCAATGTGCCGCTAGGGTTGGTGTTTAAAGAAATGGGACAAGAGTTACCGACGACTCATTTATCTGATCCGCAGCAGATTTTTATTAAGTTAAAACAGGCTCATTTTTTCTTTAACTGGATTGCCAAAAAAGCGGATCAAATTGATACCAAATATCCTAACTTTGAGAACCGTCCACTCCCGGCTAAACATTGACCGAATAAAAGTAGATGATTCCAAATGATTTATCCCCAATTGTAGGGGCAAATTTAGCCCAATTGTAGGGGCGGGTTTAGGGAATCTGTAGGGGCGGGTTTAGGGACTAAATTTCGCTATTCACCAATAAATGAACAACAAAACCCGCCCTCCCTACCGATAAATGAACAACAAAACCCGCCCTAGCTCACCGATAACTGGAAATATAAAAGTAAATTGCGTTACCATTTTTCAGGAATGATCGCATCGATTTTGATAACTAGACTGGTTTTCTAGGTAAGCCTTCAGCGTCTACTCAATCGCGCGATCGCGAGAACTGTGGCTAACAAGTTGTAACGTATACTCAGAGGTTAAAGTATGGTTTATACTTCATCTCAGCTTCTAATTTTTGAGGAATTTATCGCCCACTATAGCAACAATCCGCGCTATGAATTGGCTGATGGAGAATTAATTGACATGGAACCCACTGGATCTCATGAAACAGTCGCGGGAAAATTAGCCAGTAAACTGAGTATTGAGTTAGAACGACAAGGACATCCCTGGTTTATTCCGCGCACCTGTATTGTTAGACCTTTTACAGATGCGGCGACGGCGCGTCGTCCTGATGTCGTGGTTTTAGATGAAACTGCATTAGTGAATGAGCCGTTATGGGAGCGAGAACCTGTGATTACGTTGGGAACTTCGATTAAGTTGGTTGTTGAGGTGGTCAGTACAAATTGGGAAACAGACTATGCTCGTAAAGTGGAAGAATATGCTTTGTTGGGTATTCCAGAATATTGGATTGTTGATTATCGAGGATTAGGCGGCGTTGCTTTCATTGGTAGACCTAAGCAGCCAACTATTACAGTTTGTCAGTTAGTCGGTGAAGACTCGCTTGAGGGAAGGGACTCAGGATAAGTTCTTTTGAGGGAAAAGTTTAAGCGATTTGGGCTGTCCGGAAATGCTTGTCTTCCTGTAAAAAAGCCTAACAGGAATGGATGCTGGGAGTTGCCCCTAATGGATGAAAGTCGTCAAAACGCTTATCTGTACTTAATTCAAGAACTGCTAAGGTGTCCTTGTAGCAGAGAACAAGCCCTATTAAATGATAATCGAGACTTGCTATCGATTTTAGACTCACGTGCTCAATCGAGGAGGACGAGGAGTGCGTAGCCTGCTTGATAACTGATAGCAGTAGGATGCAAACAAAGCGCGATCGCACCTGAGCACACTGAAGAGAACGTGTGATCGCGCTTTGCAGAGTGAAAAGGCAGTGAAGTGCGATCAAGCTAACGCTGCCCACCACTCGCCGCAGAAAACCTCTGCATCATACCAATCAACCTTTGGCGGTCGGCGTGTATGGGCGTTGTTAGGCTGCGACTACTTGCCCCAAGGAACTTATAAACAGGGTGCATTTCTAAAAGTCTGTAAGATCCGCAATCTCACTCAAAGTAGGTTGACCCAATACTGGCCGAACCAAACAGAGGATCTTCCTCAAAGAAAACATCTGAATCGGCAAACGAAGTAACGACGACCAAGACTTCCTGTTAGCAGCGGTAAGGCGTAAGTGATTGATATTCATGAACTTAGGCATATTTCTCATGGTTTAAATTTTTGAGTCTGTGACTACAGACGAGTGGACAGCAGATAATACCGAAGCAAAGATTATGGCTGAGTTACGGATATGCGATCGTATGCAGTAGGTGGCTGATCGTTGTAATCACAGCCGATAAACAGCAGATCGTTGGACGAGTCCGCTGCCGCTGCAAGCATGACGAAAATCACTTCGTAACGTCCCAATGGAAGTCCATCAATTGGCACAAAAATGAGGATTGCAGGAGTACCGTGCATTTCGGTTAAAAGGAACGGGAAGGCTGGAGTCGTTTCACCTTCAGCAGTAAGGGTTACAGTTCCAGCCAGGTAAATAGTCGAGTCATCGAAGATCTCGCCATACTCCGACGGAATTTCAGTGACGATAGCGCTATCACCACGAAATTCGACTGACTCGAAACATCGTGGCAGGCTACCAAGATCATCGCTAATCGCATCATTGATTTGCCAAAGACCTTCGAGACGATTAGCCACCACGTTTTCGGGGTCGGGTGTGACTTCCAACTCGCCAGCAAGCGCCATCGGGGTCGCTACCGCGGCAAGCATTATGGCACTTGCCAACAGTCGAGGGATGGCGGTAAGGCGTAAGGGATTGATATTCATGAACTTAGGCGTGTTTCTCATGGTCCAAATTTCTGTACCTGTGACTACAGACAAGTGGTCGGCTATTTTCGACGCTTCATACAAAACACACAAATCCATCTGCAAGTGAAAGACGATTAACCCGCTGGTGATGTCAGCCGAAGGCGCACCGACCATCGATCTGCGGGCTATTGCATAGCGAGCTAGTTAGGGCAGCGATATCGCACAACGTCAGTCTCGATATGGGTTAAGACGGTGCGATCGCTGTTTTATTTTGCTGCGACCAGATATGGATTAAGAGAGATAGCATTTTTGTTCAGGTCTAATTTTATTGGAGAGGGCAGTTCAGTACTACTGGGCAAATAGGCTGAATCAGTCATTTTCAGGCGGACGCAGGCTGAACAGATTGTGTCTAGGTACCGCCCTGCCTTTGATGCTTGGCGCATTGGAAGCGCTGCTTTGACTTTGGGGGGCACTGTCAACTTCCTTTCTGACCCTGGGTTTCTCGCGCTTGTGGCACGTCTTCAACGTGCGCGACCAGAAATCGGGTTTCTTGAGGAACGAAATTACCGAAAACCCCTACGTCTGGGAGGCGCTCGTTTTCTGTTCTGCCTTGCTACTGGTTGCCGTTTACGTTCCGGGACTTTCCGACGTGCTAGACAGCCGATCCGGGAGGTCAATGAGGTTCAGTAAGACGACATGGCATTTAGTTAAGCGCGATCGCCAACTTCGTGGCGAATGGGCAAAGCTTGGTTGTAGTATGCTAATGCCCGTTGCGGTTGCCCGATAGCATGGTAGACCCCACCGATATTATTGAGGGTAATGGCTTCACCAGAGCGATCGCCCTTTAGGGCGCTGGGCTTTGCCCAATCGCGCCAAGCTGCCGAAGCTCAGTTAGAAGCCGCTTTAACTGCTGCACAGCCTTCCGTTTCGCTACCTCACCTCTCCTAATTCAAAGCCAACTCCCAGCCGAAGACATCAGCTTCCTATCCCGCTTTTTCAACTAAGACTACCGCCTCTTCACCGAACAAATTCAATCAGATTTAGTCTACTTCCAACACGGAACTGGATTACTCGAAAAGCACTAACCGCCATCCAGGGACGAGTAGACATCGAACAAGCCGAAAGCGATCGCGCCACAGAATCGGCTGCTCAAAAACGACAACAACGATTAGAATTGTTAATTGCCGTTGTCAGCACAGGTTTAGCCGTCAGTGGTATCTCCTCTCAAGTCACTTCTGAACCTGTAAAAACAATTATCACTAAAAATCAACCCTCGGATAGCCCTGAAGCTGTCATTCCCATTTATCTTTCCTACTACAATTTCCTTGACGTACTGTTTCACATAATCGTGGGAGTTCTCATAGCGCTTCCTGTCGGTCTGATAGTGTGGTGGATGCAAAAACGGTCAAATCGCACTCGTTAACTTCGTCCGCTGACCCTAAATAGGATGGCTATAAACAGCTTGCGGAATAATGATGGTTTTATAGAGTTGCCGCAATAAATCGAGCTGACCAATTGCTGCCAGATTGGTGATGGGTGAAGTATCACTGACAACAATCATAGTAAGCCCATTGACTGCAAGGTTTGAATATCCAACTGAAACTCCTCTACATCATAGTTGATACAAAGTCCTCGTTTCCCTAATTCGTGTTGGATCTGATTCTAAGGATAAGCGATTCTGCATCAGATGGGATGGAATCATGCAGTTACCCTTTGGTACGGACGAATTCTTTAACGTTTTTGTGCGTTATAACGAGGCGGTAGAACCTGTTCAGGTGATCTTGATCGCCTGGGTTTCTGCTGATTCTGAGGCATAAGCAACCCCTGTATGTCCTGGTTGTACCGCTTGTCTGGACGTTGGTTGGCACAAGTGCAGCATGGCTGTTGGATGTTGTGCCAGATCTCGGTCTATTGGTTATCGGTCTCCTACTTTTGACCGTCACCATTCGCCAGTGGATAGTCTTGCCGGACAGCTAAATGTGCGATCGCATAAAATCTACCCTGAGTCAGCACCTTAGCTGCAACTCTAATTTGAGCGGTTTCTAAATCAAATTATTACTTTACGTCGATTTGGCATGGAGAATTCGGCAATCTGGCGCATGTCTCAACAGGCTTTTTACTACACAATAAATAAAAGACAGAAATAAGGCAACATAACAGACATAACCCAATGCAAACCACATCCTTAACAAAAAACGATAAAACACGGATATTGCTAGCGGAAGACAATCGCGTGAATCAGAAGTTTGCCGTACTTTTGCTAAAGAAATTAGGCTATCAGGCTGATGTCGTGAGTAACGGTGCAGAGGTGTTACAGGCTTTGCATAGCCAGTCTTATGATGTCGTGTTTATGGATGTGGAAATGCCAGAAATGGATGGTTTAACCGCGACTCGCCAGATATGTGAGCAGTGGGCTGCTGGCGAACGTCCTCGGATTATTGCGCTTACGGCTTATGCTCGGCGGGGTGATCGAGAACGGTGCTTGGCGGCGGGAATGGATGACTATATTACTAAACCGATTGAGTTGCCAAAACTGCTTCAGGCGTTACAAAACCTATCGGATAGTAATGGGGGGTTAAATATAGAAGATGAGGGAGACAAGGGGGAAAAGGAAGGCGTTTTTCCGTTGCCGCAAACCTTGAATGATCAGGAGTCGGAGGTATTAGATGCCAAGGTATGGCAATCCTTACAGAAATTAGCGGGAGCAAAAGCCAATGTTGTCTTGGATAAAATTGTAGGAGAGTATTTAGACGATGCACCCGAACGACTCCAAGCCATTCAATCCGCGATCGCAACCCAAGATGCAGAGGCTCTAAGACAGGCGGCTCATAGTTTCCGTTCTAGTAGTGCGAATCTGGGTGCTGTCACTCTTTCCCTTATGTGCAAGAAGTTGGAAGCCTTGGCAAGTGCGGGTATAACTGAAGTCCCTGCGGAGCAACGGGTTCAGATCGAGGTAGAGTATGAGAAGGTGAAAACAGCATTACTTCAACAGGTGTCAAAATCCCCAATCCCCATTTCTTAATCAGACTATCGGGCGATTAAAATCGTGGCGACACAAATATAGGCGAAGGGCTTGGTAACCAAGCCCCTACGGCAAAACCATTCTTTCACCTACCCTCCTACTATGGATTTTCAGCCTGATCAACCTTTAATCCTCGTCGTTGATGATGATCGTTCAATGCGCTCATTACTCAATTTAGCGATGACAGAAGAAGGGTATGGCGTCGTGGAAGCGAAGGATGGGGAGCAGTGTCTGAGTGAATATCTGCATTATCAGCCAGACATGGTACTGTTGGATGCAGTTATGCCGGGATTAGATGGCTTTACCTGTTGTCAGCGTTTGCGTTCTCTACCAGGAGGCGATCGCATCCCGATTTTAATGATTACGGTTCTCGATGATCAAGATTCTGTGGATCATGCTTTTGCCGTAGGTGCAACTGATTATGTTACCAAACCCATCTATTGGGCGGTTCTCTCCCAACGAGTACGGCGTCTCTTGACGGCGGCTCAAGCTTTAACACAGGCGGAACAAGCCACCCAGCAATTACAGCGTTTACAACAGTGGGATGCTTTATTGGCAGAGATTCTCCAGCGCTTGTGTAAGTCTACTCCTGTGTTAACGCTGCTGGATTTCACGGTGGCGAAGCTGCGAGTTCAGTTAGAGGTTGAACGAGTCATCTTTTATACCTTAGGGGATCAATCGATTGTGGAATCCGTCGCCCCCGGATATCCCTCGGTACTAGAACTTTGCCTTGCTGATCCCGGTTTAGAGGAAGATTATAAGAAACGGTACCAACAGGGGCAAATTGTCGCGATTGAGGATATTGAGCAAGAGGATATTGAGCAAACCGAACTCTCAGATGTTGCGATCGCGCAACTAACTCCGTTAAAAGCCAAAGCCGTTTTAATTGTACCCTTAATCAGTCACGGTCAACGATTAGGGGGGCTGTGTGTCCATCAATGCATAACCCCGCGCCATTGGGATCAGCCGACAATAGAGCGATTGAGAGATCTGAGCAACTTACTCGCGATCGCGCTGTTCATGAACACAAATTGAACATAGCATAGACGCGATCGCTAACATTGAGTGAAGAGGGCGGGTTTTGTTGTTCATTTATTGGTGAGTATCTAAATAAATGGCTAAACCCGCCCCTACCAGAAAACAGACATGCCAATTATGCTGAGAGTTCACCTTGTTCGGTGTAAAGGCGGATTCTGGTTGAAGTACAACTCAAGCCGCGCCAAACTCTTCTTGCAACGCTTCATCATTATCATCAGCAATAGTGGCAACAATGGTAATCGCCCGAGAAATTTCTCCCGGCGATAGTTCAGCCACCGTGCGCGACGATAACACCACCACTTGATCATCGACAATCCCAAAACGGGATTCAAAGGTATCTGACCAGTTCATTTCCAGAAGCCTACGCATCAATTCGGCTTCTTTTTCTGCCGGGAGGTTCAGCACCGAAGACCAAACGGTGAATGTATCCTCGTCTGTAGAACCCGTTAGCTGGACAAAGACTTCTACGCTACCATACTTAAACTTCCAGAGATAGCCTTCATCGTTATGGCTAACCATAGCACTGTCATCTTGCTCCAGGCTAGAGATGACTGTTTCGATGGTTTCTACATAGTTGACGGTAGTCTTGTCTTGGATAAACTCCGTGGAAACAATCTCCTCCGTTGACAAGCCTTCAGTAGACACCGTTTCCGAACTTGATTTTTTAGTGGTCATAAACGTTTCTCTATAGCAATTGACAATTGTATATAACACAAGGCGTGGTATTTGCCTAATCCGGCAATTCATCTCACGCCATAATCCCAAGATTTGGTGTCCTGGATACAGGAATATCCTCAAGCTTATTCTATCGAGATCGATCCATAAAATAGTTAACTTCACAGCAGAACACCCGAAAATCCAGATCCCCGGCTTCTTCAAGAAGTTGGGGATCTTAATATCTTAATTGCCGAGAAAGCTTTACACCGTAGCGTCTTCAGGCTTATGAGCAATCCAGTACTTGCTCATAAAGTGGTTTTGAGTTGTAATTGCCTCGAAACCCGCCTGAGTGAGGCGTTTGACTAAATCATCGGTAATATAGTGTCTGTAGTACGGTTCGTGGAACATAGCAGGGAAGTTTTCCATCATGGGCATGAATTGGGGAAAATCAATCGCCTGAATTGAGTCACAGATGACAAACACCCCTCCCGGTTGAATCACACGGAAGCATTGCTCAATGATGCGCTGACGGATAGACGGTGGTAGTTCGTGAAACAGAAACACGCAAGTGATACCGTGGAAATAATTATCCCGATACGGCAGTTCCTCCGCCTTCGCCTGCATCAGTTGGGGTAATTCTCCCGGAATCTGGGATAAGAGTTGATTGGCTTTACGCAAATAAGTTGGGGATAAATCTGTGCCAAATAGAGACGCTTTTGGCAAACTTGCCCGAATCATCTTCAAAGTCCGACCTGTTCCACAGGCGACATCGAGAACTCTAATTTGTTGAGGAGCCACTGCATCAAAGGCTTTGAGTCCTTCCTTTAACGGTGCAAGTACGCGCCGTCGCATCGGCTCAGCCGCACCATTGAACAGAAGTTCGACCTGCAAATCATACAGGTTGGCTGAGGTATCACTCAAGTAGCCATCGGTTTGGTAATGGAAGTTGCGCCGATAGTAGTTCGGATAATTTTGTATATCAATATCTGGCGAGAACTCCTGATATTTATTCTGATTGACCCTCTCCCAGATATTCAGTAAATCCAGGCAAATCCCTGGATAGTAGCGCCAGAAGTCTTCCCAAGGGTTATCAAACAGCAGGCTTTCCGGATAAACGCCAAGCTGTGCATCCTGCCAATCAGTTTCCAGAATCTGCTCTAACCTTTGCCGAAGTAGTTGCAGGATGTCTGGAGAGAGGGGTTTGGTTCTAAGCTGATTGATTGGGGGATTAATCAGATTCCGTAGTTGTGATGCTGTGTTTTTGTGTGCCAGCGCAAAAGCCGCTTTTCCTTGCTGGAATGTTTGATATGCCAGTTTTGTGAAAGTATCAGACATGAGTGGTTAAGCTGGTTGTTACCTGATCGTCGTTTGTAAAGTATTGTAACTAAAAATTTAGAAAAGTTTTTTCCGGCTTCCCCGGCTTCCCTTACTTGCAGCATTGAAGAGAGATACAGGCAGAAAAAAGCCACCCGGTCAGGATGGCTTTTTTTGTCATTTTGTGCTAACGGTTGTGTGCTAACGGTTGAGACTAGACATCATAGTAGAGGGAAAACTCATAGGGATGAGGACGCAACCGCATCGGGTTGATCTCATTGTCGAGTTTGTAGGCAATCCAGTTGTCGATAAAGTCTTCGGTGAAGACCCCTGTACTGGTTAAGAAGGTATGATCCTTCTCCAAATGCTCTAAAGCAGCTTCCAGAGAACCCGGAGTTGACGGAATTTTACTCAATTCCTCGGGTGAGAGGTCATAAATATCCACATCCAACGGTTCGCCCGGATCAATTTCATTCTTAATCCCATCCAAACCTGCACACAACATCGCCGCAAAGGCAATATAGGGATTACAGGTCGCATCAGGACAACGGAATTCCATCCGCTTCGCCTTGGGATTGTCACCAGACAGGGGAATCCGGATGGAGGCGGAACGGTTTCCTTGGGAGTAAGCCAAGTTCACAGGCGCTTCAAACCCCGGCACCAAGCGCTTGTAGGAGTTGGTGGTTGGGTTGGTTAAAGCTAACAAAGCCGGCGCATGTCTGAGTAAACCGCCGATGTAATGCAGCGCCATCTTGCTCAACCCAGCGTAGCCATCGCCATAGAACAGGGGCTTCCCATCCTTCCAGATGGACTGGTGAGTGTGCATCCCAGAACCATTGTCGTTAAATATTGGCTTGGGCATAAAGGTGGCAGTTTTGCCATACTTCTTGGCGACGTTTTTAACCACATATTTGTACACCATCAAGAAGTCACCGGCTTCCACGATTGGTGCAAAACGGACACCGAGTTCGTTCTGTCCCCCAGAGGCAACTTCGTGGTGATGCTTTTCAATTGGCACACCACATTGAGCCATGGTGAGCAGCATTTCGGTACGCATGTCTTGCATCGTATCCGTAGGCGAGACGGGGAAATATCCTTCTTTGTAACGCGGTTTATATCCCAGGTTACCGCCAGCTTCTTCCCGTCCAGAATTCCAACGCCCTTCCACGCTATCTACGTAGTAGAACCCTTTGCTCTCTGTTTGATCAAAGCGAACATCCTCGAAGATAAAGAACTCAGCTTCTGGACCAAAAAAGGTAATATCGCCAATTCCGGTGGACTTCAAAAAGTCCAGTGCTTTCTGGGCGATGGTGCGGGGATCACGGCTGTACCATTCACCCGTGCGGGGTTCTTTAATCGAGCAGATCATGCTCAAGGTTTTTTCTTTCATGAATGGGTCGATCCAAGCCGTTTTCGGATCGGGAACCATTGACATGTCCGATTCGTTAATGGCTTTCCAACCGCGAATACTTGACCCGTCGAACGCTACCCCATCTTCAAAAGCACTTTCGTCAATTTGATCATAGTAAAACGAGCAGTGCTGCCAGATCCCTGGCATATCAATGAATTTGAGGTCAATAATCTTAATGTCTTGATCTTGAATCATTTTCAAGACTTCTTGTGGCGTTTCTGGCATGAATGACTCCTTTTGTCAAGTGGGCTATTGTTTAGAAAAGTTCAAATAACGGTGGGGCAGTTGTAGTTCTCACCGACCTCGACAGACGGTGGTGTCTGTCCTAAACCTGACGCTTAGGACGACGGGGGAACTTAGGAATCAAGTGTCGCACAAACCAACTAGACATGAGATGAGGAAACGATACGGTTGATAATGGCAGGAGATGGAAACACGGGTAGACCCGATCAGCTTGCCTCCTGCGTGTGAGAAACGAGACAAGATACAGTTGGGTGCGAACTTTTTCCCTAAGCCGGGGAGCCGTTATCGTACCATCTCAGGTTTACCTCAACAACCTGATTGGGCTTGAAACCTGTCTCCTGTTCATCTGACTCATCCTAGGGAGAGGTTGAGGGAGCTTTTGTATCCAAAGTTACAGAATCTCGTTTCCTGATCCTTGATATCCTAAGAAAAAGATTAAATTGTATTAAATATTACAAAATGATAAGGATTGCCCGTCCCCTATTTGTCAATCCGCTCAACAATGACGTATTCTAGTGCAGATAAGCCAAGTTGCTTTGGGAGCAATATTTGGGCAGTCCAGCCTATGTGATCAAGAATGGCGCAGGAATTCTCATTCCAGAGACTTTTGATGAGAGCGTCGCAATAACTGGCAATATAAATAGATAAAGATATATAGATTGGGAGAGCCGACTCATGCGGGATGCGATTACAAGCCTGATTAGAAACTACGATATTAGCGGTCGTTACCTCGATCGCGATGCGATCGATTTACTCAAATCTTACTTTGACAGTGGTACAGCCCGAATCATGGCAGCAGCAGTGATTAATGCCAACGCCGCCTCAATTGTCAAGCAGGCAGGATCGCAACTCTTTGAAGACGTCCCGGAACTGATTCGTCCGGGTGGTAATGCTTACACGACTCGTCGCTATGCGGCTTGTCTGCGGGATATGGACTATTATCTCCGCTATGCCAGTTATGCACTGGTTGCCGGGAGTATGGATGTCCTGGACGAACGAGTCTTGCAAGGGTTACGGGAAACCTACAATTCGTTGGGGGTTCCCATCGCTCCGACTGTTCGCGGTATTCAAATTATGAAAGATATCCTGAAAGAACAAGTCGCCGCCACTGGAGTTGCTAATACGGCATTTGTGGATCAGCCATTCGACTACATGACTCGTGAATTGAGCGAACGCGATATTTAACCCATTTTTCGCACCCAAAGGGTAACATTGAGGTTTTTGAACAAACAGATGATTAGGGACGTGTTTAATGTCCCTTCTTGGTATTCACAATTACTACCACTGCTGGACAAACTCTAACAATACTTAATGTAACTATCTTTGGGTGCAGTTTTTAACCGTTGTCTAAGATGAATGATTTAATGTGTATATTCCCAGACCAATCAGTACTAGGGCGATAACCTGTCTGATACCAAACGGTTCCCCCCAAATTAGGTGAGCTAGAAAAGCCACCGCTACATAACTAATTGAAACGCTGGGAAAAGCCACAGAAACAGGGATTTCCCTAAGGGCAAAGATATAGAAAAGAGAAGCACAGAAATAAGACGATAATCCCACAATAATGTAGGGCTGAAGAAAGAAAAGCTTATTGCCAATACCCTGCATAGCGCCAGCTTTAAGGCTTAGTTGCCCACCGATACCAATCATAATCGAAATAATTAAAGCGAAATAGGCATTCATGAAAAAATTCTCCACTGAGCGTAGAACTATCTTAGTCTGAATGTCACAGAAATAAGCCTTTGTTGCTCAACCGATTTAGAATTAAGCCGCGTGACATTTATCTGAATTGACTTGAGCCATCTTGAGTGAGATCCTGACTTATTCCGAGCTTATCCGTGCTTCATTCCTGACTTTTTCCCATGGAATCTGCCAAAATTTAGAGAGAAACTTGTAGATGTCCACTAAAAAACCAATGGGGGTTGAGAGCTTGAGTGAGAATAGACCTACGGCGTCGAGGTTGATTCATGGATGCGGTGACATCGTAAAAACCATAACTTTACAGAAACCCGCGCAAAAATGTTACATAAAGTACAATAAATCAACCGCTAGCATAGTGAAATAGAATAGGTCGATTATAGGTTATGAGTAAACGCGATAATCCACTGGTACTGATTTTAGCTTTAGCCGCTACCTTGGGTCTGATTGGAGGTGGTCTGTGGGTGTTGAGTAAGGCGGCACCTGATCTAGTTCCTAATCTGTCAAGTCAGAGTCAAACCAAAGCCGCCAAAGGTGAACTGAGAATTCTGGGAGATACATTCAGCGGCTATAGCACGTTTCGCAGTCAGCCGTTTCAAGAGGCATTAGAAGAGGTTGGGCTGAAACTGGAGTATCAAGATGAGTTTGATCAAGCCAAACGGGCTGAATTATTGAATCAGGGAAAAGCCGATTTATTAGTCACGACATTAGATCAGTTCCTGCAACAACAACCCGAAGGACAAATTATTGGCTTGATTGACCGCACGGTAGGCGCTGATGCCGTTGTGCTGAATACGAAGAAATATCCCAACCTGAAGTCACTCTTAGATCTTAAGCGATTAGTTGAGCAAGAGCGATCGCAAGGACGACAGTTAACCCTCACCTTTGCAGGCGATACCCCCAGTGAGTACCTGGCGCTGGTGTTGAGTACCAAGTTTGAGGCGTTTAAGCTGGCTGATTTTCAAGTCGAAAAAGTTGCTGATGCGTCTGAGGCGTGGCAACTTTTACAAGATCCCAATCAGAATGTGGCGGTGGCGGTGATTTGGGAACCCTATGTCACCCAAGCCAAAAAACAAGGACATACTGTCGTTTTATCCAGTCAGGATGCACCCCAAGCCATTGTGGATGTGATTGTGGCATCTAATCGTTTGATTGAATCTCAACCGGAAAAAATTTCCGAATTACTGGAAGCCTACTATCGCCGGATTGATGTGAATGTTCGCGAACCTTCCCAATTAAAAACGCAAATCGCAGAAGATGGGGAATTATCTTCTAGTGAAGCTAGTGCCGTTTTACAGGGAATTGACTTTTTTACTGCCTCTGAAGCCCAGCAATGGATGAGTGATAATATCCTAGAAAAACGGATTGGTTCCACCGCCGCCGTATTAGTTTTAGCCGGTCGATTAAATGATGTTCCGCAAGCCCCCCAGAGCTTATTTTCACCTCAGTTTCTCACCAAAGCCGCCAATAATACCGAAACCTTAATTAGCTTAGTGCGTGCCGATAATCCAGAACTGGCAGACCGACTTTCTGGAAAGGGAGAAACCGTTGCCGCTGTGCCGCAAGTCTCCGCCCAACAGATTACTGCCGCACCGGATATTGGCAACTTAGAAGTGCGAGGAGAAGTTAAATTTGGTGTCGGTTCAGCAACATTAACCAGTCAAGGGCAACAAACCCTGAATCAGTTAGCCACTGAAATTCAGGAGTTTAATCCCCAAACTTTAGCCGTGCGGGTGATTGGTCATACCTCAAAAACAGGGGCAGCAGCGCTGAACCAAACCTTGAGTCAAAAACGTGCCCAAGTTGTCGTGAACTATCTCAAAAATCGTGGTCTTAAGCATAACCTTGTCGCAGAAGGCAAAGGCTTTAATCAACCCCTGTCTGGAATTCCGCCGACAGATCCCCGTCAACAGCGTACAGAAATACGCTTAGTTCGGGTTAACTAAGAAAGTTTTGATTGTGTAGGGGTGGGTTTCACTACTATCCTTTATTCGTTTACCCAAATGTCACTAAAACTGCCCCGACCAAGTGTTCAATTTTGAGTTTTAACCTATGAAAATTCGGACTATTGTTACCTGGTTTACCTTATTTTTTGTCAGTTTAACGATTGCGGTTAGCTGTACTCCTGCTACTGATGTCTCTACCTCTGAATCCCCTTCAACACCAGCCGTTCAGATGGGATTCAGTGCGTGGCCCGGTTGGTTACCCTGGCAAATTGCTGAGGAAGAACAACTCTTTGCCGCCAATGATGTAAACGTTGAGTTGAAATGGTTTGATGGTTATCTGGATTCAATTAATGCCCTAGCCGCAGGTCAGTTAGATGCCAATACCCAAACCTTAAATGACACGATTAGCTCTGTTGCGGCTGGCTCAGATCAAGTCATTGTTTTGGTCAATGATAATTCAACCGGAAATGACAAAATTATTGTTCGTGAAGAAATTGATGAGGTCAAGGATTTAGCCGGGAAAACGATTGCAATAGAAGAGGGTACAGTTGATCATTTCCTTTTACTATTGGGTTTAGAAGAAGCTGGATTGTCTCCAGATGATGTGGAAATTAAACCCTTAGAAACAGGGGCAGCCGCCGCCGCCTTTGTTGCCGGACAGGTGGATGCTGTGGGTGTATTTGCGCCGTTTACAACCAAGGCATTAGAACGTCCTGGGAGTAAAGAGTTGTTTAGTTCAAAAGACTTTCCTGGTGCAATTCCTGATCATCTGGTTGTGAGTCGGCAAATGCTTGAGGAACGCCCGAAAGCGGTACAAGCTTTAGTCAATACGTGGTTTAATACGCTGGATTTTATGGATAAAAATTCGGAAAAATCTTTGCAGATTTTAGCCAAACGAGCAGGAGTTACGGTTGATGAATATAAGGACTATGATGCTGGAACGACTATTTTTAGTATCGAGGATAATTTAGCCGCGTTTGAACCGGGAAATGACATGACATCGCTGCCTTATGCGGCTGAAGAAATTAGTAAATTTCTGCTAGAAACGGGTTTGATTGAACAAGCCCCTGATTTGGATCAACTTTTAGATGATCGCTTTGTCAAAGCCTATGCTGAGAACCAGAAAACCTAAATCTATTCGGGGCTGATTTGCTCTCATACACAATCGGGTTTGTCGTCATTTATTGTGAATGTTTATCCACAAGAACCCGTTGTGTATTGACCTAAGAAGATAATGTAGATAATCACAGCCAATCGTTTCTGGTAAACCCTAATGACTCGGACTCCTGAAAATTTGTGTACAAGAGAGGTAAAATATTCTCCTCAAACACTGAAACCTACCCTATTTTGGCGTATTGCCGAAGATATTCCCAAATCCTTGACCTGGACATTGATGGTGTTGTCTATCGGTATTCCGTTTGGGTTATGGTGGCTAGTTTCTCATTCGGGGTGGGTTGAGCCTCTGTTTTTACCGACACCAGAGAATGTTTGGCAAGCGATTGTGTCACTTTGGACAAGTGGCGATTTGCGCCAGGATATTGTAGCAAGTGTATTTCGGGTTCTCTGTGGTTTTCTCCTCGCCGCGTTGATTTCGATTCCCTTGGGAACTTTCATGGGAACCTTTGCCAGTATTCGGGCGCTAATGGAACCGATTATTGGAATTGTGCGGTATATGCCTGCGCCAGCCTTTATTCCGTTACTCATTTTATACTTTGGTGTTGGCGAAACCCCGAAAATTTTGCTGATTTTTATCGGCACTTTATTTTTTAATACACTGATGGTCATGGATGCGGTGAAGTTTGTCCCCAAGGAGTTAATTGAAACGTCTTATACGTTAGGGGGAAAACGCCATCAAGTTTTACTGAATGTTATTTTCCCCTTTATTCTGCCCAGTATTATCGATGCTTGTCGGGTCAATATTGCCGCCTCTTGGAATTTAGTGATTGTGGCAGAATTAGTGGCAGCAACTGAAGGATTGGGACGCCGGATTAGTGTGGCGCAGCGGTTTCTGAGAACCGATCAAATTTTTGCTGGACTCATTGTTATTGGATTAATTGGTCTAAGCTTCGATTTATTATTTAGATTGTTGCTGCGAGTATCCTGTAAATGGACTATAGATTAAGGATTGAAACAACTAATAACCAATGACAAATGAAAAATACAAAATTAACTGTTTCTCAACTTTATAAACAATTCTCCAGTCGTAAGGGCGTCACGGTTGCCCTTAAAGATATCAACATGCACATTGAATCGGGAGAATTTGTGAGTGTAGTTGGTGCATCGGGTTCAGGGAAATCGACGTTATTACGTCTAGTTGCCGGGTTGGATCAACCAACGGCAGGTGAAATCTGTGTCGATGGCGTGCGAGTGACTGGACCCGGTTCAGATCGAGGGATGGTATTTCAAAGTTATACCCTCTATCCCTGGATGACGGTAGCCAAGAATGTGGGATTTGGTTTAAGGTTACAGGGACTATCTAAAACGCAACGACGGCAGCAGATATCCTATTATTTAGAAGTTGTGGGATTATCGAAGTTTGCTAAAGCGTTGCCCAAAGAACTATCCGGGGGAATGAAACAACGAGTCGCGATCGCGCGGGCGTTAGCGTGTCAACCGAAAGTCTTACTCCTGGATGAACCCTTTGGCGCGTTAGATGTGCAAACCCGCGAAGCCATGCAGCAATTCCTGCTGCAATTATGGCAACAAACGGGTACAACGATTTTGATGATTACCCATGATGTAGGGGAAGCGGTGTTTCTCTCCCAACGTATCTATGTGCTGACGACGCAACCGGGTACAATTCAAGGGGAACTGACGATTGATTTACCTCGCGATCGCGTAACTGATCATTCTGATGGACGTAGGCTAAAAATTAAGCGTTTGTCGGCGTTTCAAAACTACACCGATCAAATTATTGAGTTACTCACAGATCAACCAGAAGCTGCACTTTTGCGGAGCTGATTGAGCGTTAAGAGTTATAGGTATTTGCCTTTTCCTGTTCCCTGTTCCCTGTTCCCTAATTTTAATCTAACCAATCATCAATGGGATTGGCTTTAAAATGAATCGGTGGTTTACTCGTGTTAACCGTTGGCGGAGTCTTTTTTCCTGGCTTCCGTTGGGTTGGCGATTTGGATAAACCTGGGGATGGTGAGGCTGAGTATTTTGACTTACGACCCATTTTTCTACCGTTAGCCGCCGATTTATAACGCAAACATTCATGGGCTTCATTCAGTTCTTGTAACTTGTACTGGGCTTTCCGTTGTAAGCGGGGATGACCGACAAAACGGTCAGGATGCCATACCCACGTCATATCTAGATACCCTTGGTGGACTTCCTCGGGTGAGGCACTAGGGTCTAGGTCTAAGACTCGGTAGTATCGTTCTACGTCTAACATCTATACCATCCTCACGAGTGACAGCACTATCTTGATATTGATAAAAATAGTAATTCAAGTTCTCTAGGATTGTGGCTGAAATCATGCAAAAAAATACATCTGTTTAGGAAAGATATAATTTGTAAGTTTTCGTTAACGTAAGTTAACAAATTTAAATCCTCCTGTTTACTCAATTGTTTAGAGTTTGAGCGTTTTTATAGCAATATAGGTCATATCAGATCAAGTTACCCGTTCTTAAGTTGAACAACCCTAACTAATCTAGAGGAGGGGTGAAAAATAGGTAATTAGACGGAGATCAAGTAGTATATTTCCTCAGAGCGTGTTGAAAAAGGTGTCTGCACAGAGGAAGGGCGGGTTGAGACATCGCTATAATGCTTTGAACCTTTCGCCCACAACCCACACCAGCCCTTACCCTAGCTTTTCAGGTGCTTTTCACACACCGTCTAGTCGTTCAAGTTGAGTAAAAATGCAGTTAGCAGCACGAGTTGGTCAAGTCTCTCCCTCTCTCACCCTAGCGATTTCCGCCAAAGCCAAGGCGATGAAACTCGATGGCTTGGATGTGTGTAGTTTCAGCGCCGGGGAACCGGATTTTGATACCCCGGCTCATATTAAGGCGGCGGCGAAGAAAGCCCTAGATGAGGGGAAAACCAAATATGGACCCGCCGCTGGGGAACCGAAATTACGGCAAGCGATCGCGAATAAACTGCGCCAAGATAACGGGTTAGAGTACCAGCCGGACAATATCATTGTCACCAATGGCGGTAAGCATTCCCTATTTGGTTTAATGCAAGCGCTGATTGAACCGGGGGATGACGTGATTATTCCCGCCCCCTATTGGCTTTCCTATCCGGAAATGGTCACACTGGCAGGGGGTACGCCGATTATTGTGCAAACGGATGTGTCAACGGGGTATAAAATCACCTCAGAGCAACTCCAGGCGGCGATTACGCCCCAAACCAAGCTATTTATTATCAATTCCCCCTCGAATCCTACCGGGATGGTATATACCCCAGAGGAACTCAAAGCCCTCGCCCAAGTGATTGTGGAACGGGATATTCTAGTCGTCTCGGATGAAATTTATGAAAAGATTCTTTACGATGGCGCTCAACATCTGAGTATTGGTGCTATTGGATCAGATATATTCCAGCGCACGATTACCAGTAATGGGTTTGCCAAAGCCTACTCGATGACAGGTTGGCGTGTGGGGTATTTAGCGGGTGCTGTGGATTTAATTAAGGCAGTTACCACGATTCAAAGTCACAGTACCTCTAACGTTTGTACCTTTTCCCAGTATGGCGCGATCGCAGCCCTGGAAAATCCCCAAGACTGTGTAGAAGAAATGCGCCTTGCCTTTGCTAAACGCCGACAAGTCATATACGAACGCCTGAATAATATTCCGGGAATTCGTTGTTCTCAACCCAATGGGGCGTTCTACGTCTTTGCCGATATTAGCAAAACTGGACTCCAATCCCTGGAGTTTTGTAATAACCTTTTAGAAGCTGAGAAAGTAGCGACAGTTCCCGGTATTGCCTTTGGTGTCGATAACTGTATCCGTCTGTCCTATGCTACTGATATGCCATCCATTGAAAAGGGTATGGCTCGATTGGAGAAATTTGTTCGCCAGTTAAGTTAAGTTGAGCCTTTGGTTCTAGGTGCAGTCAGGGCGGGTTTTGAATAAACGTTGTCATCAACAGCGAAACGACAATCCCTAAACCCGCCCCTATAAATTAGGTTCTCTGAACGAAGCCAAGGGTCAAAACTATGTCCAACTAGCGAAGCGAAGGATAAACAATCAACACTTACAACTGTTCCTTAAAAATTAGGAGATAACACCGATGACCTATAAAAGAATATTAGTCGCCCTTGACCATTCTGCTCAAACTGAGGGAATCTTTACCCAAGCCCTAGATCTAGCCAAACAAGAAAATGCGGCATTGATGCTCTTTCATTGCTTGCCTGTAGAAAACCAAGGTGTAGGTTTTTATGGAGATATGTTTGGTAGAGAATTGGTTGACTTCTCCCGTCGTATGCAAGAAAAAATGAGAAAGGAGACGGATGAAACTCAAAAATGGCTAGCTGGCTATTGTCAGAAGGCAACAGATGAAGGTGTGGCAACAGAATGGACGTGTAAAATTGGAGATGCTGGGAGTGCAATTCGAGACTTGGTAAAAAGTTGGGATGCTGATTTAGTGGTTATTGGTCGTCGAGGTCGTCGGGGTTTAACTGAAGTGCTTTTAGGCAGTGTCAGTAATCATGTTCTCCATCATGTTCCCTGCTCAGTTTTAGTGGTGCAAGGGGTTGCGAATGAAACGTCGGAAACCTAATTGGTCTTATGTCATTGGTAAGCCTTTGATCTGTCTAAGTCTTTGATATCATAGAGTTCGGACAAAAATTTAACGTTAATCAGCGTCTATGAACGATAAACTTAGGCTGAGAAGTTGGGTTAATTTAAAGAAACAGATTCTCAGTTTAACCCAGAGAGTAAAATTAGCAGGGAATCACGGTGAGACAACTAAGACGTTGATGCCAGGGAGAACATTGAGGTGGCAATCTTTAGTCAGTTTTATCAGTGGTTTGTTAATCGTGATGGCATTGGGATGGCACAATCCGCCAGCATCAGCGCAAAGAATTAGTCAAGCCAAAATAGTAGAAATTTTAGGGGGAAATCAAGCGTATATCCAAAACAAACCCGCCAAAGTTAATGCAGTTGCTACATTGGGACAAACAGTGAGTACCAAACAAGCACGGGTAAATTTGCTGTTTAATAACAATGCGGGGGTGCGACTTGGACAAAATTCGGCACTCACGGTGGGGAGTCGCTGTGTGCGGCTACGAAGTGGTAGAAGTGTGGTTTCGGGGGCGCAAGGATGTGTCGGTTCGATTACTGCTGTGACACGGGGAACCGTTTATTTGATGGAAGTCGATGACAATGAACAAGCGCAAGTGAAGGTTTTACAGGGCGAAGTCGCCTTGAGCGAACGGTATAATTTGTGGAACCCCCAACCCGTTTTATTACGTCAAGGTCAAGGAATTAATATTAGTCCGGAGGGGGTGTTAGGGACGGTAATAGAACTGTCAAAAGACGAAATTGAAAAAATTGTTACGGGGGCTTTATTTGAAGGGTTTGATATTGGAATTCCGGGAATTGATAAACTAGAAGAAGTTTTGAATGAGCAGTTTCCGCAAATAGAGATCCCCGATGTATTAAGAGACAATGTGCCGTCAATTCCCAATCCTTTTTAAGCGGTGGAGTTAGGGCGATGAATCACTGGTGGCAATGGCTAGAAAAACAACGACGAAAACGCATCCGACGGCGACGCCGGAATCATTCCAAACCGTTTTGGCGTCCAGAACGAATTGGTTTGATGCTAATGGGATTCTGGACGGTTGTCGGTGCTGGAGTAACGGTTTGGCAGGGAACACTTATACAGCTAGCTGAACGGCAAAGCCAAAAGTGGTTCATTGAATTACGTGGACCCGTTGCACCGCCTGATGATATTGTAATTTTAGCGATTGATGATCAATCGTTGACGGCATCAGAACGTTACAGCAATCCCATTGATCCGAATAAGGCGTTAGTGGTTGATTTACTAACACCACCGTTTCCCTGGAAGCGAACGGCTTATGCTGAGGTGCTTGAACGGTTAATGGCGGCGGGTGCTAAGTCAGTATCCTTTGATTTACTGTTTGATCTTCCCAGTGGGTATGGTGCTGAAGATGATCAGCCGTTTAAACAAGCATTAACGAAGTATAGCGATCGCATCGTGCTAGCGGCTGTCTACGAAGATACCATTGATCCCCAAGGGTTTACCACGTTTGAGTTGTATAAGCCGTTACCCGAACTTTATCCAGATTCGGTGCAACTGGGTTTAGTCAACTTTTTACCCCCAGAGGTGGATGGGAATGTGTATCGGCTGGGGAATGAATACAGCCGAGAAATTCTGCAACCGTTGGGATTAGAAATGATTCCTTCATTTGCTAAAGCGACGTTAGACGTGGCAAATGTTAGCTATCCACCCCCAAAAGGGAGTCAGGTTTTCTTCTACGGAACCCCAACTCAGAATCAAGGTGTTTTTACTACCATTCCCTTTTGGCAGGTATTGGCATCAGATATATGGGACGTGCATTTACGAGAAGAAACCTTTAAAGACAAAATTGTCTTGATTGGCACAACAGCCGATGAGCAAAATATCGGTGATTTTGTGCCGACACCTATCCAGTTAAACATGCCAGGGATAGAGCTTCATGCTAACGCGATCGCAACGTTAATGGAAGGACGTTCAATCGCCGCCGCTATCACGAATCCAAGGCTAGAGGGATTGTTTGTGTTTGTCCTGGTTGGGGGAACCGCTATCCTGTTGTATAAACTGCCCCGACGTACTGCGGCAAGCTTGTTTTGGGGATTGGGGATGGCAGTGGTTTGGGTGGGACTAGCATTTTTAGGCTATAGCAGCGCCAGACTGCTTTTTCCCATTGCCGTCCCTGCGATCGCGATGACTTTCAATAGTTTTTCCTACTTTACAGCACTTTTCATTGGGGATCAAATTGAAAAACGCCACTTCCGCAGTACCTTAGAACGGTATGTCGCCGCACCTGTGGTTCAAGAAATTCTCAAGCAGCACGATGATTATCAGGAATTACTCAAAGGACGTAAATTAAAAGCCGCTATTTTATTCTCCGACATTCGCGGCTTTACCACCCTATCCTCCCAAATCTCGCCTGTACGATTAGTGCGCCAGCTTAATCGATATCTCAATGACATGGTTGAGGTGATTTTAGATGCTGGCGGTACTGTGGATAAATTTATTGGCGATGCGGTAATGGCAGAGTTTGGTTGTCCGGTATCTGAGGGGGAAGAAACCGATGCCATGAATGCCATTCATGCGGCATTAGGGATGCGAAAAGCCTTGCATCAGCTACGCGAGGAATGGCGTCAGGAAGAACGAATCCCGTTATTTAATGGGATTGGGATTAATTATGGGGAATTGATTGCCGGAGATATTGGTTCTCAGCGTCGTCGAGAATATGCGGTGATTGGTGATGCGGTGAATGTAGCCAGTCGGGTAGAGGGGTTAACCAAAAAATTTGGCACAGATATTTTGATTACCGATTCTCTTTATCAGGTTGTTAAAGATAAGGTTGAGGTAGTGCCAGTGGGGGAAGAAGAAGTGCGAGGACGGGCGGGAAAAGTAAAATTATATAGTTTAATTGGGTTAACGGGAGAATCGCCACAATTATATCAGCAGGTGCAGAGGGATTTGCAGGATTTTTTGCAGCAAAAAGAGGGTAAGCAACTGTAACCAAATACTTGCCCAAAGCTACCCATATTTTGACTTTTTGGGTAAGTTTTAATCTGAAGTTCCCCTTTGACAAATCGCTACACTGTATGCCTATCCCCGCTTAGGGCGATTTCAGTTTCAGGCTCACTGGGTACATATTAGGCTGACACCCAACAAATCTAAAGCCTTCCTTTGTACCGGAGTCGGT